>CAMWOX010000292.1 GCA_947175975.1 uncultured Ruminococcus sp. | reverse complement strand
AATAAATAAAATATATTTAAAAAGAAAGAAATTATCAGAACAGAACAACTGGTCTAATTCAAATGGTGTCAACCGCAATCCCATCGGCTTTAGACAGTGGGTCGTTCACGCAATGGCAGACGAGCTTTGCCGGTCATAAATACAACGTTCTGCGAAAATTGTGGAAAAAACACTTGACAAATGGCAGAAATTATGATAAACTATTTCTGTATGATATAATTTCATGATAGCAACTGAATTATCATTTTTTTGGAGGCGTTTATTTATGACGTTAAAACTCAACACAAATTATCTGAAAACTTTTGTCAATCCGGACGAGCTTGCAGGCATCAAAGCACAGGTAGAAACTGCTGCTCAGACACTGCATTCCAAGAATGGACTTGGCAAGGATTTTCTGGGCTGGGTGGAACTCCCGACAAATTACGACCAGGAAGAATTTGCACGGATCAAATCTGCTGCAAAGAAAATTCAGGAAAATTCTGATATTCTGATCGTAATCGGCATCGGTGGTTCTTATCTGGGTGCAAGAGCTGCGATTGAGTTTCTGAAATCGCCGTTCTATAATAACATGAAAAAAGATACACCGGATATTTACTATGTCGGCAATAATATCAATCCGACCTATCTGAACGAAATTCTGGCAATCTGCGACGGAAAAGATATTTCCGTGAATGTTATTTCCAAATCCGGTACAACAACAGAACCGGCACTTGCCTTCCGTGTATTCAAGAAACTGGTTGAGGACAAGTATGGCAAGGAAGAAGCGAAAAATCACATTTTTGCAACAACAGACAAGGCAAAGGGAACTCTCAAGGAACTCTCTGATGCAGAGGGCTATGAGACTTTTGTCGTACCGGATGATGTCGGCGGCAGATTTTCCGTGCTGACAGCTGTAGGTTTACTGCCGATTGCTGTTGCTGGCTGTGATATTGATCAGCTTATGGCAGGTGCAAGACAGGCACAGACAGATTACACAGCAGATTTTGACAACAACGACTGCTATCAGTATGCCGCTCTGAGAAATATTCTTTACAGAAAAGGCAAATCTGTGGAAATGTTAGTTTCTTACGATCCGAGCTTTGCAATGATGTCCGAATGGTACAAGCAGTTATTCGGCGAGAGCGAGGGCAAGGACAACAAAGGCATTTTCCCGGCATCCGTTGTATTCTCCACAGACCTGCATTCTATGGGACAGTTCGTGCAGGAGGGCTCTCGTGTGATGTTCGAAACTGTCGTTGATATTAAACAGCCGAAGCAGGATTTCTATCTCGAAAAAGATGAATCTAATCTGGATGGTCTGAATTTCCTCTGCGGTCAGAATATGTCTGTTGTCAACAGAAAGGCATTTGAGGGTACAATTCTGGCACACACAGAGGGCGGTGTTCCCAATATGATTCTGGAACTCGAAGACTGCTCAGAATTTAGCTTAGGATATCTGATTTATTTCTTTGAAAAAGCTTGTGCAGTTTCCGGCTACATCCTGGGTGTGAATCCGTTTAATCAGCCTGGCGTAGAGAGCTACAAGTCCAACATGTTCGCATTGCTGGGCAAGCCCGGTTATGAGGGTGCAAAAGCAGAGCTTGAGGCAAAGCTCGGCTACTAATCCAATTATAATATATTATTAGCATTAATAATATTATTATGGCAATTATTTAAAATTATCTAACAAAAAAGGAGATTTTGACCATGATTCAGATCATCACTGGAAGAAAAGGCACTGGCAAGACCAAGAACCTGATCGACAAGATCAACACAGCTGTCACTGAAACCAACGGCTGCCTGGTATGCATTGAAAAAGGCGAAACGCTCAGACGTTCTATCAGCTACAAAGTTCGCTGGGTCGGTGTGGAACAGTTTGACATTGCCGGCTATGAGAATTTCTACGGCTTTATCGCTGGTATGCTCGCAGGCAATTATGACATCAAGGAAATTTTCGTGGATGGCATTCTGAAAATCGGCGGTGCAGATTTTGACGCACTCGGTGCAATGTTTGCAAAACTGGATGCTTTGACAGGCAAGGACACGGTTGTGACTTTCACAGTTTCTGCGGATAATGACACTTTGCCGGAGTCTGTTACAAGATATTTATAATTTTTTGTTAAGACTGAAAAGTTCCCAAAGCCGGTTACACAGATAGCCGGCTTTTGGTGAAAATCTGCTGATTTTTCTATTTTTTTGAAAAAGACTTGACAAATCAGAATTTTTTCGCTATAATAATATCTGTGATGCTTGATGCTCTTGAAAGAATCGAGGAAGATTAATTATGATCATGCAGATTAAGAAAGTCCTGAATATTCCTGGTACCCGTGAAGATTTTGATTTCACTGTGCCGGATGAACGCCTTGCACTCGTCCGCAGCTGTCAATTCGCTTCGCCTGTGCAGATCTCCGGCAATATTGCCAATCATGCCGGCGTTGTCACACTTTCCATGCATATTTCCTTTTCTTTGCTTGTTACCTGTGACCGCTGTTTGAAGCAGACCGTACAGGCGTTTTCCTATGATCCGGAACATATT
>CAMWOX010000291.1 GCA_947175975.1 uncultured Ruminococcus sp. | reverse complement strand
AAGAGACTGGCTTTATCTTTGTACAGAAGACAAAAATTATCTCACAGGGCATAACATCTGTGAGATAATTTTTGTCTTCTGTACAAAGATAAAGCCACGCACCAGCCCAGACATAATCATCCTCCCATTTGCTGGAAAGATAATACTGTCCTGGACCATCTGCATTATCAGAAAGTTCTTTCGGATTGTCATTTGCAAACTGGAACAATGCTTTTGCATATTGCAAAGATTTTGCAGCATAATCCGGATCAGTCTCTTTGAAATTCAGATAATTAATTGCAAGAGATGCCGCCGCTGAAGCCACATAATCCGTTTGCGGTTTGTCAGCCGTAAGGAAGAATGCCGGACGAGCCATGCTGTCTACTTCTGGAGACTGCCATAATGCGTGGTCAATATCGCCATCACCTACTTGATAGCAGTGTGCAATTACTTTACCATCCTGATCTAGGAATGTACATTTCATAAGATAATCATTGAAATATCTCAGGATTGTTTCAATATGATCGTCCTGTCCGGTTGCCTTGTAAGAGTCTCGGAATTCATAATAACCCCATCCAAGAGCCGCCTCAGAATAATTTTCCGGCATACCAAATTCTACATGATCTCCGGCATCATGAAATCCGCCGGATACATCCACACAATCATCACCGTCCGGATCAAGAATATCTTTGTACTTGTTGATAAAATCCTGTGACAGATTTGTGCCGACGCTTTTCTCATTCATAGGCTGCAATGGTACTTGTGCGTCATATGCATGACAGTCCCCACGCCAGGAAAGCCGGGTATTCTCATCTACACCAGTACCACACATATTGGCATCATAGAAATACATCGAATGTTGTAGCAGTCTTGCAAAATTATCATGTTCTGTCAATGCTGCAGATACCGGAACAGAAGAACAGAACGGCATAACATTTGCAGTAAGCATCAATGCAGATACCGCCAATGCTTTTACCCTGTTTTTCAAGGAATGTTTCATAGAAAATTCTCCTTTTCCAAAAAAATCCAAAATAATAATTATTTTTCCAGAATATACTTTTTCAGCAGACAGAAATCATAGACTGTGATTTTTTGATCTTGATCGAAATCACCTACCTGCCAATCTGTCAGATGCTCTAGACCAAGCAACCATTTCTGCATCACAATTACATCCAGAATGTCACAAGTGCCGTCTGCGTTAACATCCCCGGAAACCGTCTCCGGACGGCTGTTCTCCAGAAGCGTTACATGACCGACAGAAGTAATTTTATGTTCCTCAAGATCATAATAAAATTGAATCGCCAACCGATCACCGGGTTCATAATTTGCAAGATTCTGATCTTCTGTAAGATAGAGTGCACTCCCATAATCATATGTGCCATGTTCTTCAAATGTCACGGAAGTTCCATTATTTTCAACAATTGTATCTGTAAAATCCAGAAAATTCTCATATCCCGGATCTCTTGGCTTAGTTTCCGTTTCAGATTCCGTCGTTTCTTCCGGAACTTCCGTCAAAGCAAATCTGCCATTTTCTGCGGCTAATTTAGAAAATGCGTATCTTGCAAACCATCCGTCAAAATCCGTGATCGTCGTGGAAGAACCTGCCATCATAATGGATGTACCACCGCCGGGGAATCCTCCGGGCGGAAAGCCGTCGGATTCGCCCTCTCCGCCATAAAAATCTGTGAAACCGAAACCATGTCCCATTTCGTGTTCCAGAATGTGAACGCTCGTTGTACCGTCTGCCAGTCCAAGGACAGCATTGTCAGACAACTGCTGCCCCCAGCTATAGCCATATCCGCCCATGTCAATCAAGCCTGTGGACGCTGTCAGGTGCATGTCAAAACGGTTCTCGTAGCCGTCCGGATAAATATAATCCGGATCGTTCCAGTGCTCATATCTGTAATTTTCCACAGGAAGCGACGGCATCAGCGTGAGCATGGAAGAATTTCCCATTCCTGCTTGAATATCATAGGACGGATCATAAGGCTCTGTGTCTGTATAAACTTTCTCATCTTCCTGCAAATCCAACAGACAGTTTTTATCCAGAACAGCCCACCCGACAATGTTGACCGTGACATGATCGACATTCCAGTTTTCAAATCCGGTAAGCCAGTCATTCCAGTCGTTGACCGCTTTTTCGAGTACCTGCTGGAGTTGCTGTCTCTGCTGAAGTGTGATAGTCTGATAGGACTGCCAGCGAACAATATAATTTAATGTGCCATTTCCAGCAATAATCTGGTCATAGATGGTATTCCAGGCAGTCATGGACTGTTCTGCCTGAATCCGGTTTTCCCAGATCCAGTCACAAGCCGCTTGGTATTCTATTGGCATGTCCGCAATGGTAATTTTGTCAATGGCACTGGCTAAAATGCTCTCATTTTCACTTTCTTTTAAAACAGAACAATTCCCGGTGTTGACTGTTAGCATGGATGCACATAATACAGCGGAAACAACTGCAAGATGCCTTTTGAGATTTTTTCTCATATGTTGAAATCCCCCTTTTTATAAGTGATTTTAAAGTCATTCTAATTATTTTCA
>CAMWOX010000290.1 GCA_947175975.1 uncultured Ruminococcus sp. | reverse complement strand
GTCACAAGAAGTAATCGGATTATTTTATTTATTGATGAATTGCATACGATCATGGGAGCTGGTGCGGCTGAGGGTGCAATTGATGCGGCGAATATGCTCAAACCGAGACTGGCAAGGGGTGATCTGCGGATTATCGGCGCAACAACACCTGCGGAATATACTAAAAGCATTGAAAAAGACGGCGCACTTGCCAGAAGATTCCAAAGTATCCAGATTCAAGAACCAACACCGGAAGAAACATTGCATATTTTGCATGGTCTGAAAGAGAATTACGAAGATTATCATCATGTGTTGCTGACAGATGCCGTCTTGCAGGCTTGTGTGGATTTTTCACAGAAATATATCGCAGACAAGAGTTTTCCGGATAAGGCAATTGATTTGCTGGATGAAGCCTGTGCCAAGGCATCCTTGCGCAGCACAGTTTGTACAGAAGTACATCCGGAAGATGTTGCTAGTGTTGCATCACTCCGGACAGGGATTCCATTGGAACAGATGACTTCTGCACAGCAGGAACGTTTATTGCATTTGCAGAACGCTTTGCAAAAGAAAATTATCGGACATGATGCAGTTATTTCACAGTTATGTGATGCTGTCTGCCGTGCCGGAAGTGGATTCCGAGATCTGCGCCGTCCGGTAGGATCATTTCTGTTTCTGGGATCTACCGGAATTGGCAAAACTGCACTTGTCCGGGCATTGGCGGATACGCTTTATGGCAGTGAAAAGGCATTATTCACAGTGGATATGTCAGAATATATGGAGCAGCATTCTGTGGCGAAACTGATCGGAGCTCCTCCCGGCTATGTGGGATTTGCCGAAGAAACAAAATTCTGTGAACACCTCCGGAGAAAGCCATGCAGTATTATTTTATTTGATGAGATCGAAAAAGCACATCCGGATCTTCTGCATATTCTGTTGCAGATCCTGGAAGATGGTGTGATGACGGATAGTTTTGGCAGAAAAATCAGTCTCCGGAATTGTATGATTTTCATGACTTCTAATATTGGAATGCACCGGAATCAGAATACTGTCGGTTTCCTGGAAAAACAGGAAGAACGAAAAACACAGGCAATGCAACAGTTAAGAGAAGTTTTACCTCTGGAATTTCTGAATAGAATTGATGAAATATTCGTATTTGAGAAATTAAATCAGGATAGCCTGATAAAAATCACAGAACGGCAGATCCGGTTACTTTCAGAGCGTTCCCGTCAGATGGGAATTTCTCTGGAATACGAACCGGAAGCAATTACCATGATTGCAAGCTGTCCTGAAACAGAACGCTATGGTGCAAGACCAATCCGGCGTTTTTTGACACAGGAAATTGAAAATCCTCTTTCCAGAATGTGGCTGAATGAACAAATTCATGCTGGTGATACAGTCGTGATCACTGCCAATCAAGATAAATTAGAATTAAAAACAGTGGAGCATGTGCATTAAGTCACATGCTCCGGCTTTTGATTGCGTCAAGCAGGGATTCTATCGAAAAATCATCTTGAAAATAGATTACATAATTATAGTTGGCAAAATATTGTGCTTTCATGATCAGAACAGCATCCAGGGACAGCATTTTCAGAATTGCCTGCAAATTACTGCAATCTAAATCCAGATCTTGATTTAATAGGGGTTTCAAAGTTTGTTTTGTGAAAACAAATCCATCGAAGTTATTCTGTGTGTATGTTTCGGGTTTTTTCGTGCTGAATTTGTGATTGATCATAAAATATTGCCTGTAACCATATTTTTTCATGATTTGTGACAAATTTTCTTCAAAATTGATTTCAGCCAAGTGAAAGCCAATGTCAAAATCAGAATCTGGAGGATCCGGCTCAGTATTTTCCTGATACAGAAGATAGCACAGATTAAATGGAATCAGGTATTTTTCAAATGGCTGAAAATATGGATTTGGAATCGGATTGCCTTTTCTGTCCGTCGTAAAATTCGTTCTTCGCTGATACTGATAGCCTAGTCTAAGTTTCTGATGGATTTCCGGGTCATAAATATCAAATTGCTGTTTGATCAGGTATTTTAAGATATATTCAGAGGTTTTTATCAGGATACGCATTATTTTTAAATATCCTGCAAGAAATTGGGCGGAATGGAATCTGCTAACCAGATTCCGTTTGGAGCTTGATAGAATCGATAGCCTTTCAGGTGCATCTCTCTGGCAGGAATCCGAAAAATATAGAGCTTTCCATGCCGTGTGCCTACAACAGAAGCTGTTTCTATATCAATTGACAGATGTACATACTGGCGGTTCATGGGCAGGATGCCTTTTTCCCGGATCGAATCTGCAAAGCGTTCTGCTGTGCCATGGTAGAGAAATTCCGGCGGTTCTTTTTCCGGATAGTTGATTTTTACCGGGATAGAATGTCCATAATTCGCACGGATTCTGGAATGATCTTCATTGAAATCATAACGCTGTTTCTGATCGGTTCTGACGATTTCCTCCAGAATCGGCATTGTGATCTGGTATTTTCCGGTTTTACTAATTCCAGCAAGTAATGCTTGCGTATCAACCCAGCCGTCAGGATCTAACG
>CAMWOX010000289.1 GCA_947175975.1 uncultured Ruminococcus sp. | reverse complement strand
TGAAAATGCTGAATCTGAACCGCACGGAGTTCAAGACTCTGCAAGGAAATGAAGAACATTATCTTGATTATCTGAGCTGGCGTGAAACTTTTCCGGAATATAAACCGGCGGAACTTCTGACAATCTGCAAAGCGTTCGGGGCAGAACACGGCACAGCAGAAGATATCTGCAAAATTACCGGATTAAAACTCAAAAGAATTGCAAGCTATTTGGCGGAAAACGAAATTTGTAATCATGATTATCAGGACTATCTTGCACAGTGTGAAAAATTACAGTATAATCTGCATGACACAGCCATCAACATGCCACATCATTTTGCGGAAATGCACGAGCGATTGACGGAAATCATTCAATACGAAGGCAGTAAGATCATCAGACAGCATTTCGCAGAACGGTTACAAGAACGAAAAAAACTGGAATTTCAATTCCGCAATCTGGTGATCTGTCAGCCATCTGGAATGGAAGAAATTATTGCCGAGGGCAGGACATTACATCACTGCGTTGCCGGCTATGCGGAACGACATGCCGATGGCAAATTACATATTTTGTTTATTAGACAAGCAGACAAGTTGGACGAGCCATTCTACACGATGGAACTTACCAAAGACGGAATTATTAGGCAAGTCCGGGGAGAACGGAATCGTGACCCTACACCAGAAGTTACAGAATTTGTGGAGAAATACAAAATATATCTTGAAAAACAGATATTTACTCAGAAAGAGAGGGAAAAAACATGGATGAAGTAATTGCTCCAGTAAAGAATGCTGTCATAATTGACATGCCGGAATATACAGAGGCAGTTAGAGCAACAGAAAGTATCAGGGCAAAACTGACAGCAGGATATACGCTTTTCTACGAAGCAGGACTGGAAATGATTAAGTTCAGGGATGGTAAGAAGTATAAAACGCTTGGCTATCGGAATTTTGATGAGTACTGTGAGAGTGAATTTGGTCTGAAACATACCAAAAGCTATGAACAGGTCAGCATTACTGAAAGTTTCCCTGAAGATTTTGTACGGACGTGCGTACAGAATCCTAAAATAGGAATCAGTAAAATTGCTCAGATCTCAAAAGCCCCTAAAGTTATACAGGACGAAATTATTCAGACTGTTGACCTTCAAGAAATTAACAACCGTGAATTAAGAGAAAAAATCAAAGAGCTGAAACGTCAACACAACTTAGAACTTGACGACCAGAAAGACCAGTATGAAAAGAAACTGCAAGAGTTGGAGCAAGAGCGTGAAAATATTTCTGTCAAGTATCAGTTTGACAAACAAGCTCATCGCCGTGAACTGAATGAGGCGAAAGAAAAATCAGAATTTCTTGCAGCACATATCACCGAGCTTGAACGACAAATTCAGGAGCTGGAAGATCGTCCTGTTGAGGTCATGCAGTCTACGGCAGAGCTGGAAGAAATTGAGCGTCTGAAATCCGAGTTAGAAGAAGTCAAAAGCCGGGAACAGGAAGCGAAAGCAGAAGCAGAAAGAATCCAGAATGCCAATACAGAAACATCAAACGAGATTGAAAGGCTGCAAGCAAGAATCAGCGAACTTGAAAAAACGACCGTTTCCGGAGCTGAACCAGACATAAAGGAGCTGTTCCGACCGTATTTCCAGGCTTGCACACACAGCATTGGCTTGATGATGGACTTTATCAGCAGGCAGAAGAACAGTCCTGATTTTGCGTTCTTGGCTTCCAAAGCCTCGCAGATTACAGAAGTGATCGAAAGTCAGCTCCAGGATTTGAGAAACCAGTCAGAGTAAATCTGTTTTTTATTAAAAATAAAATGTTGGTGTAACATTCAGATTACACCAACATTTTCAGAAATGAAAAAGAGGTGAAAATTAATGATGACATTCGCACAGCTAGGGCAACTATCCTTGCAAATGCAGATGATCTATGTGCAGGGCGTAAATGCTGGATCGAAACTAGATGATCTGATAGATCTGCCAGAAAATGAGTTGCCGTTTTCAGTTTCAGAAATTCCAGATACGCCAACAATGAGAATCTGCACAGAAGCATTTCTAAATCTGAAGAAATACACGGTACGTCAAAGCACATATCATATGTATGTACGGTGTCTCAAAAATTATATTTTGCCGTTCTTCGGCGAAATGTCATTAAACAAGATCACTGGCAAAGTGGTGCAGGAGTTTGTCAATGTTATGATCCAGCAGGGCATGAACCCGAAAACAATCAAGTATTGTGTTGCCAGGTTGAAAAGTATTTTACTTTGTGCCGAGGCAGATGGAATCATCACAATGCCTGCCATCCGTCCAAACTATCCGAAACAGTGCAAGCAGGAACGTCCGATTTTGTCGGATGAAGATTTCGACAGGTTGAGCGAATATCTATTGCAAGAAGGCAGCTCCATCTCAACGGCGTTGTTGATCGTCATGCATACCGGAATCAGACTCGGCGAAGCCTGTGCCTTGCGGTGGTCTGATGTGGACTTCAAGACTGGGAGCATTTACATCAGGCAAAGCGTCAAGCGTTACTATATTCCAGATGGGAAACGGACTGTCTGTGAAC
>CAMWOX010000288.1 GCA_947175975.1 uncultured Ruminococcus sp. | reverse complement strand
ATCCATGAGCGTCTGAACAACCTTACGCAGTTTATCGTTTTCCGCAAGGACTTTCCGGCTGTCGTAAACCGGGAAAATTTTCTCCAGTTCTTCCACTCTTGCACCGAAAATATAATTATTCTCCTCGCCGGCTTCCTGGACGATCTCCACATTTGCCCCGTCATACGTTCCCAGTGTAACAGCTCCGTTAAGCATTAACTTCATATTACCTGTACCGGATGCCTCTGTGCCAGCTGTGGAAATCTGCTCCGAAATATCAGCCGCTGCGACTAATTTTTCCGCATAGGAAACGTTGTAGTCTGCCACGAAAAATACTTTGATCTTGTCGCATACTTCCGGATCAGAGTCAATCATAGCGGCAATTTCATTAATAAACTTGATAATCGCCTTTGCCCTGCGATAACCCGGTGCAGCCTTTGCACCAAAGATAAATGCTACTGAGGGAATATTCTCAATACTGCCATCTTTAATGCCATAGTATAAATACAGAATCGAGAATGCATTCAGGAGCTGTCTCTTGTACTCATGCAGACGCTTGATCTGAATATCAAATACTGTATTCTCTGCATCGAAGAATTTCTCACAAGATGCCTGATCTGCAAAGCGTTCTGGCTCTCTGGTATAGATATTCTCCACAAGCTGCTGCTTTTTGGAAAGCTTGATCTGCATGAATCTGTTCATGACAGTCTCGTCTTCTGCAAATTGATCCAGATCTTTGAGCAGATCCAGATTTTTCTTCCAGTCTTCTGAACCTGCCAGTTCTGTCAGTAATTCAGATAATTCCTGATTGCATAATGCGAGCCATCTTCTCTGGGTAATGCCGTTTGTCTTATTCTGGAAACGTTCCGGATAAAATGCATACCAATCCGCTAGAGCCGTGTCTTTCAGGATCTGCGTATGAATCTCAGCCACACCGTTGACAAAACTGCCCATAAAGATTGCCATATGTGCCATATGAATCATATTATCCTGAATAATTCTCATTTTCTGGATCTTTTTCTTATCTGCACCCTTGCCATATAATTCCGCAATCAACATTTCATTTAATCTGACAATAATCTGATAGATTTCCGGCAGTAATTCCTGAATCAACGGTGCATACCATTTTTCCAGTGCCTCCGCCATAATCGTATGATTGGTATATCGGAAAATCTTTCTTGCCATGTCAGCGGCATTCTCAAAACTAATGTTTTCCAGCATCAATAACCGGATCAGCTCCGGAATGGAGATCACCGGGTGCGTATCATTGAGCTGAATGGTCAGCATATCTGCTAGATTGTCGAAATTTCCATAATCTTCTTTATGCTTGCGCAACAAATCCTGCAAGGACGCTGAACAGAAGAAATACTGCTGTTTCAGTCTTAATTTCTTACCCTCATTCGTGTCATCATTCGGATATAGGCATCTGGAAATATCTTCTGCATAGATTTTCTCCGCACAAGCCCCTAAATAATTCTGCGAATTGAAAATTTTAAAATCAAATTCCTGCAACGGCTCAGCCTGCCATAATCGCAGTGTGCCGATATTCTTTGTATCATAGCCAATCACGGGCATATCATACGGAACGGCTTTCACAGTCTGGTTCTGGTATTTCACCAGGACTGTGTCCTCACCCCGGCGAATTGACCAGGCATCGCCGTATCTTGTCCAGTCGTCAGCCGTTTCATCCTGGAATCCGTTTGTAATCTTCTGCTTGAATAAGCCGTATTTGTACCGGATACCGTAGCCATCCAGCGGCAGATCCAATGCAGCGGCACTGTCCAGGAAACAAGCGGCTAATCTTCCTAAGCCGCCGTTGCCCAGAGCGGCATCTTCAATTTCTTCCAGAACAGAAAGCGAAGTTCCCATCTCCTGCAAAGCTTGTTCCATCTCATCATAAATTCCCAGGCAGAGCAGATTATTATAAATACTCCGTCCCATGAGAAATTCCATCGAAAAATAACATGCATGTCTTGCCTGTCTGTGAGCCGCACGGCTGTCCTCCCAGTCCTCTGTCATTAACTGCATGACCATTTCACCGATTGCCTGGTGAAGTTCCTGCGGTGTAACCTCGTTTGCAGGCTTGCTAAGAATGCCTGTTAAATATTTCTGAAAAACTTCTTTTGTATACTGCATCATGATTCAAAATCCTCCGGATTATTAGATATTTTATTATTTTTCTTAACCGGCTTTTTCACTGCCGGATTTGCTTTCGCATCAGATTTTACCGGTTTTTTCACAGCTCTTCCATAGATCCGGTTCAGCTTCCGGATCTGCTTTGCTAGATCTTCTGAAAAATCTTCCTCGCATGTCCGATACTGCCAGTTGCCGCCCAGAACAGACGGTGTATTCATGCGTCCGGATTTGCCGGCATTCAGAAAATCCTGCATCTGTGCGACTGATAATTCTGCAATACTCTGCCATGCACAGGCAATTATTGCATCCGGAATCTCTGATTTTTTCCGGACTCTCAGATATTTCTTTGCATACTTGATTGTGTTTTTGTCAGAGTCTTCTAACCAGCCTTTCAGCGTCTGGTTATCATGCGTCCCGGTAT
>CAMWOX010000287.1 GCA_947175975.1 uncultured Ruminococcus sp. | reverse complement strand
TACAGGAGATGTGGCAGGCTCTACAGCTACGATTTTGATATCCGGATTTTTAGATTTCAGATATTCGCCAACACCTGTGATCGTACCGCCTGTTCCTACTCCTGCAACGAAAATGTCCACCTTGCCGTCTGTCTGTTCCCAGATCTCCGGACCCGTTGTTGCCTTATGAACTGCCGGATTTGCAGGATTCACAAACTGTCCAAGAATAACTGCGCCTTCAATTTCCTTTGTCAGCTCCTCTGCTTTTGCAATAGCTCCTTTCATTCCCTTTGCACCCTCGGTAAGTAAAAGTTCTGCCCCATAAGCCTTGAGAAGATTTCTTCTTTCAACACTCATAGTATCAGGAAGTGTAAGTATTGCTCTGTAACCTTTTGCAGCTGCAACTGCTGCAAGCCCGATTCCTGTATTACCACTTGTAGGCTCAATAATCGTTGCATTTTCTTTCAGAATTCCTTTCTTTTCAGCATCTTCGATCATTGCGAGTGCAATTCTGTCCTTAACAGAGCCTGCCGGATTCAGATATTCCAGCTTTGCAAAAATAGTTGCATTTTTTATATCGGCTTTCTTTGCATAGCCATTCAGTTTCAGTATCGGTGTTCCACCGATAAGCTCCAGTGCACTTTCTTTAATTTTACTCATAATAATTACCTCCGTAAATTCATTTTTCTATATCCTATAAAACCACTGTGTTTAGTATGTTTATAGTATATCAGATTTTTTATGACTTGTCAATAGGGTTGGATATACGTTTCTTCTATCAGTGATAATAGATAAATTCTATCCAAAAAATCTATTCACGAAGTATGAACTATATATTCATAGCATCCATTTCAGTGATATAACCCAGTGCAGGCACAAAAATATGCGTATGCTTTGTTCCCTCAAATACTTTTTTTCCTGCATGAAAAGCATAAAGCTGCACCATTGGATATGGATTCCAACTTCTGTTGTCCAGAGGCTTTGTGGAAAAAACAATACTGTCGTTCTCAGATTTATAATACAAAGTATCTTGCATATTTTGATGTACATACAACAATTCTCCGTCATATATCATCAGATTCAGCTTGTTGCGTTTTGAGAGAGAAACTACAAAATCATCTACAATATCAAATCTTTGCTTTGCAGTTCTCGGCTGTTTTTGGTTTATTTCATCAAGTAATGCAAGAGAAATCCGTTCAGAATCCGTATCTCCAATTTGGGTATGCATGTGTTTCATCAATTGCTTGCCGGAATAAATTGTACCATTGTGGATCAGCATCCAACTCCGACCGCTGTAATCGGTCTGACTGTAGGGATGACAATTGTCAATTTTAATTGAACCAACTGTGGCTAAGCGGATGTGTGCAAGCGTGTTCTTTTGCGGTGAAGTTTCTGCAATTATTTTAGAAATTTTCTTGCTTTCTGAGGAAGAAACCGCCTCTTTAATAATTTCCGTTCTGCCATGATTTTCACGCATCATTCCCCAACCATGAGGGTGATTTATTCCGTGACTGAAAAATTCTTTCAGATACTCATGTATATCCATTTCATATCTAGCAGAAAATCCAAGAAGTTCACACATACAGTTCTGTCCTCTCTTTGATTTTTTCACAGATTCTCTGCCTGTTTAATTTATTCCGCTGATATGTAATGATATCCAGAGTTTCCGGAGTATCCACGAAAAACTTCTCCATTTTATCAAGGATATCACTTGCGGCTTTTTTAATAGGAATTTCATCTATCATCACATCTGAAATATCATACAATGCTGATTTCTGATGATTTGTAATCGCATTTTTCTGAAGTTCCGGCGTAAAATCAAAATCTTCTTTATTCAGCAGATAAATCAGAAACAGGTGGGCAAATTCTAAATCTTTCTGAGCTATCCCCAATTTTTCCAACGGATTCAGATCAAACATACGTAATTCAATATGATCCACACCGTTGTTTTGCAATGTCTCCAGAGAATTTTCACCTCTTGGCTTTAAACGTACCGGCAGATACAATTCACCGGCAGAGAATAAAATCCCTTTTTCTATGTAATTCCTGATACTACGGACATATGCCGATAAATCAGTATAATCCAACTGCGGAATGAATTGATTCCAGTAACCTCTGTGACTATTCCGCAGGGAAGAAAATCGGCTTAATGTCATACCATTTGCACCGTCCTCATCAAACGACAAATCATAGATCGGACTTGCTGCTGTCAGCAATACAAGAAACCAACTATAACGGCTCACCTGTTTTAACAGGTGAAAATAGAGTGTATTTTTATCTTCGTCAAAACTTTCCAGATATTTGTCCGAAAACGAAAAATTAAAATGTATGCCGGAATACAACATCATTCGCTTGCCATAACGACGTGCAAGATTAATTCTATAATCATGCTTTGCGGAGAGAATACCGCCGTACTGTGCGATTGGAATGTCAGCTTCGCTTTTGATATGGGGCGGATTGCTGTAAAGCCACAATGTTTCATTATTTTTATCCAGAATTGTTCTTGCCTTGCTGTCCAGAATTTCAAGAACTGTCATAACTTCTGTAACACTGTTGCAGACAGGTG
>CAMWOX010000286.1 GCA_947175975.1 uncultured Ruminococcus sp. | reverse complement strand
TCTGAAAACAGCATTATTTTAGATGCAGGCTGTGGAGAGGGCTATTATACGAGTAAAATTGCAACATTAGCAAAAACCTGCTATGGAGTTGATATTTCTAAAATTGCAATAGACTATGCCTCCCGTTCTGATAAATTTACGAATTATGCGGTAGGCAGTATATTTTATTTGCCTGTGCAAGATCATTCCTGTGATATGTTAATTAATATTTTTGCGCCTTACTGTGCCAGTGAATTTTTGCGAGTGCTGAAACCAAATGCGTATTTTATTATGATAATTCCCTCTGCGAAGCATTTATGGGAGCTGAAACAAGCGATTTATGACAAGCCATATGAAAATCAAGTCAAAGATTATCAGCTTGAAAATTTTAATTTCTGTGAAAGAATCATTGCGGAAAATAAAATTTTTCTGGATACTGCACAGGATATTCAAAATTTATTTCAAATGACACCGTATGCTTACCGGACTGGAACAACAGAACGGGAACGGTTGCAGAATCTGGAGACGTTAGAAACGCAGACGGTATTTGAAATTCTGGTTTATCAGAAAGGGGATTGATTATGGCATTTGATGGTGCATATCTTTATGCCGTCAGACAGGAGATTTTGTCTTTGGTCGGCACAAGAGTGGATAAAATTCATCAGCCATCCCGGGATGAAATTATTTTATTTCTCCGGGGTTATCAGAATACAGCAAAATTATTAATCAGTATTTCCGGTGATAGTGCCAGAGTTCACCTGACAGAAATTCCGATTGAGAATCCGGCAGCTCCGCCGATGTTCTGTATGCTACTCCGGAAACATCTGGGCGGTGGTAAATTGGTCAATGTCCGCCAGGATGGATTAGAGAGAATTTTGTTTTTGGATTTTGATTGTACGAATGAATTAGGTGATTCCGTACGGCTCACACTTGCCTGTGAAGTCATGGGGAGATATTCCAACTGCATTCTGATTCATGAAGACGGTAAAGTGATTGATAGTCTGAAACGGAATGCGGATCTTACAAGGGAGCGTGTACTTCTGCCGGGATTTTCCTATGAAATGCCTCACAGGGCAAATAAAATTAATTTTCTGGAATCTGATGATACAACGATTCTAAATGCTTTGTTATTAGCATTGGATCAAAATCTCGAAAAAGCTCTTGTTGCAGTAATTGAGGGTGTTTCTCCATTACTTGCCAGAGAATGGGCATACTATACCTGCAAATCTGGTGTCCGGAGTCATGCTCTCACGGAAGATCACAAAAGCAGATTATTATATATCATTCATAGAACAGCAATGATGATGCAGAATCAGAATTATGATTTTCATGTTTTACAGACATCGGACGGCAATCTGAAAGATTATTTGTTCTTCAGACCAGAACAATACGGAAATCTGATGCTAGTCAAGCCCATGCCATCAGCCAGCCAGACACTGGACGCATTCTATTCTCAGCGTGATCTGAAAGCCAGAATGAAACAGCGTGCCAATGATTTATTTAAATTTATCATGAACCGGATAGAACGGGTGACGAGAAAATTATCCAGTCAGCAGGCGGAACTCCAGGAAACAGAGAACATGCAAAAAAATAAATTATACGGCGATCTGTTATCTGCAAATTTATATAGAATCCAGAAAGGTGATGCTGTTGCTATTCTAGAGAATTTCTATGAAGAGAACTGTCCGGAAATCAGGATTCCCCTGCAAGTGAATTTAACACCACCACAGAATGCACAGAATTATTATACAAAATACAGAAAATCTGCAACGGCAAAACAAAAATTAGCCGAACAGATCGAGAACGGCACACAGGAACTGCAATATCTGGAAAGTGTATTTGATGTTCTAAGCCGTGCCGAAACAGAGACGGATTTATTACTGCTGCGGGAAGAACTTGCCTCACAAGGGTATGTCCGGAATCGAAATCCAAAGCAGAAACCGCCGAAACAGATTCCGCCGATGGAATACCAAACAGAAGACGGATTCCGTATTCTGGTAGGGAGAAACAACCGGCAGAACGATCAATTGACATTGAAGACAGCATCCAAGCAGGATTTGTGGTTTCACACACAGAATATTCCAGGATCGCATGTGATTCTGATCACAGATCAGAAAGAACCCTCAGAAATGGCGATCCGGCAGGCGGCTGTCATTGCTTCTTATCATAGTAAAGCAAGAGAATCCGCACAAGTGCCTGTGGATTTCTGTAAAGTGAAGTTTGTGAAAAAGCCAAACGGCGCAAAGCCGGGAATGGTGATTTTTACGAATCAACAAACGCTTTACGTGAAACCGGATTCAGAATTATGTGAGAAATTAAAAAAATCTAGCTGAATATGCTAGATTTTTTTGTTATATTCTTTTTCCAATTCCCATTGCTTTACTCTTTTTCTGGCATAACCAAACCAGATAATAGCTGTCAAAATAGGAATACTCAAAAGCCACCATGGCTGAAATGATGTATTTTCTGTTAGGGCATAATCCGCACCAGTTTTTTTATCTTCAAATCGTAAATTACCGGTTTGTACATAATATCGTCCTGTATCTGTTATCAGCTCCCTTTGATAT
>CAMWOX010000285.1 GCA_947175975.1 uncultured Ruminococcus sp. | reverse complement strand
GGCTTGATCAGATAGAAAATCCCGAAGCCGATACAACAGCCTGGCAGATTCAACAGCAGGTCATCAATATCACATGCACCTAATAATGTAATTAATTGCAAAATTTCAACGCAAGCAATTGTTAGAAATGATGTGATGAAAAATTTTGAAAATTTTCTTTGCTTTTCTGAAAAATAGGGGAGAAACACGCCCATCGGCACAAATAATATGACATTTCCAGCGAGATTCTGAAATGCATAATCATGAATAGAATTGATAGAAATAGGATCCATACACTGGATATAATCTAAAATTGTCCGGAATGGCACTAAGTTAATACACCATTGAATGCCCTGCCAAAATCCGTAATCTTCTATCCTCTCTATCCGAATTCTTTGCACTAAAATCCCTTTCAAAAATAGCAGATAGAGCAAAGCCAACAAATAAATAATAAAGCATACTCTCATGGAAATTTTAATGATTTTAGACTTCATATTTTAAAGGCTCCCGATTATTTTACAAGTCTATCATAGCACAAAAAATCGGATTTGTCAAGAGAGAATTTTTGCTTTTTCAAAGAAAAAATTCAGCATGTCCTCCTGTTCTTCTAACTGGAATCTCTGGTAACTTTCATACTGATTTTCTGCATAATCGTAGATAATTACCTTATGTGGTGCGATCCAGCACATGTCACTAATTGTCAGATCACCAACATTCTCAAAGTGAATTGTGATATCATTTTCTTCTGGAAAATCAAAATAAATTTCATCTTCCGTGATTGTCAGTAATAAGTCTATTTTCCAGACGTTATTTATCGCATCAAAGTATTTTCTGATTTCCAGATTTTTCATATATTTCTTTTGATTTAATAATTTTTGAAGTTCCTTCATGGTAAAATCCTCGCTTAAAATTTCAATTTTTTAGATTATATCACACAAAAATATTTTTGTCAAGAAACCTCTTGCCTAAATCTGCAAACTATGCTATAATAAAATCATAAATCAGAAAGGAGTGTTTCACACAATGCGTAAATTATTAATCGTGGATGACGAAGTCAATATTAGAGCGGTCGTCAGAGAATATGCAGAATTTGAAGAATACGAAGTGGAAGAAGCAGAAAACGGCATGGAGGCTGTGGAAAAATGCCGCCAGCAGGACTATGATTTAATCATCATGGATGTGATGATGCCAAAGCTTGATGGTTATTCCGCAAGCAAGGAAATCAAGAAACATAAGAATATTCCGATTATTATGCTCTCGGCAAGAGGCGAAGAATATGATAAATTATTCGGCTTTGAAATTGGTGTAGATGATTATGTAGTCAAGCCCTTTTCTCCCAAGGAATTAATGGCACGTGTCCGGGCTGTTCTTGCAAGAAGTCATGCATCTGCGAACACTATAAACCAAGAAGAACATGAGTGTCTGATCTTTGATGGGCTGAAAATCGATCTTTCTGGACGGGAAGTCTATGTGAATGGCGTAAAGGCATCTATGACACCGAAAGAATATGACCTGCTGTTCTACCTGGCACGCAACAAAGGACTTGCACTGACCCGTGATAAGCTCCTGGAAGCAGTGTGGGGATATGATTTTTTCGGAGATGACAGAACGGTTGACACACATATCAAGATGCTGCGCAACAGTTTAGGCGAATACCGGAAATTTATTGTCACACTCCGTGGAATGGGTTATAAATTCGATGCCGACACGGAATAATCTTCAGAAATTAAGAAAATTAAAACGCCGTGTCAAGCAGGAAAAAGACCGCCCATCCGTCCATACGCTTCTGGCAATGTCATTCCTGATTTTCGTTGTGATTACATCTGGATTGCTTTTGATTGAAGTTCTGTTTCTGGAAAAATTCTATTATTATTTCAAAATTTCAGAAACACAGGATCTTGCAACGAAACTGCTTGAAACTCACGAAACGGAAGAATTCACCAAAGAATTTAAAGAAACATTAAGTGCTATGGCGATCAATAACCAGATCTGTATCACGGTCGTGGACAACCGGAGCTATATCAGCTATGAAAGCGACGTCATGGACACAAGATGCCTGATTCATGGATGGCATAATTATAACAGGCTGTATCTTCTGACACGTGAAATCCGGGAAAGCAGTACCGGCATGATCTGTAAGAATATCTTTGACGAGCAGATCAATATGGAAACACTGCTTCTTGGGAGTGTCATTGGCTCGCAGGATGATCCGGAGGGTTATATTTTATTTAATACAGCCTTACAGCCTGTTGGTACAACAGTTGATCTGCTCAAACGATTGCTAATTATGATTGCAATTATATTATTCCTGATCGGCATTATTATTGCAATAGTGATTTCCAACAGACTGGCAATTCCCATCATGCGGCTTACGGATTCCGCCAAACGGATGGCACATGGCGATTATGAGACAGAATTTGAGGGCGGCGGTTATAGGGAAATTGATGAACTGGCACAGACATTGACATATGCGGAACATGAATTTTCCAAAGTAGATACCATTCAAAGGGATCTGATTGCTAATACCTCACTCGATCTGCTTACACATCTGACAATGCTAAAAGCTTTTGCG
>CAMWOX010000284.1 GCA_947175975.1 uncultured Ruminococcus sp. | reverse complement strand
AAGCCGGATTCATAGTCTTTCTTGCTGTCCTGGAATTTTTTCAGACCGGATTCATATTCTTTTTTACCATCCTCGTAAGTTTTCTCCGCATCCTGATATTGCTTTAAACCGGATTCATATTCCTGTTTTCCGGATTCATAAGCAGCAAGTCCCTCTTCATAAGCAATTCGTCCAGCATCTAACGTTTTCTGTGCCTCTTCGAGTGCCTGCAATCCGGAATGCAATTCCTGCTGTTTCTCGTTTAATAAAGCCTGTTGTGTATTCAGCTCCCGTTTGCCGGATTCCAATTCCGCCCTGGCATTCTCTAATTGTATCTGTCCGGATTCAAGTTCTGCCTGTGCGGCTAATAGCATCTGCTTCTGTTCTTCCGGGAGATACTCCCACATTGCCTGTGCCTGTGCAAACTGAATCTGAAATTCCTGTTGTTTCGCAGCAAATTCTGACTCCTGCTGAATCAGCAAAGCTTCTGACTGCTCCAGAACTGCACGGGCGTTGTCAATCTGTGTCTGTCCGTTCTGGATTTCTATTTGTCCGTCTTCCAACTGTTTCCGGGAATCTGCAATCTGCTGTTCACCGGATAATAATTCCTGTTTAGAATCCAGTAACTGCTGTTCTGCGGAATCGAGTTCCGCTTTGGCATTCTCCAGTTCCTGCCTGGACTGATCCAATTGCTGTCTGCCATCATCGAGTTCTTTTTTGGCATCAGTAAGCTCTTTCTCTGCATCATCAAGTTTCAGCTTGCCGTCATCCAATTCTTTTTTGGCATCTACTAGTTCCTGCTCTGCATCGGATAATTTTTTTTCAGCGTCGGATAATTCCTGTTTTGCATCAGATAATTCCTGTTCGCCGTCTTTTCGCTTGTCATCAAATTCTTTCTTTGCATCTGCAAGCTCTTCCTGTGCATCTGCAAGAATCCTGCTGTAATGGTCTTCTGCCTGGATCTGTGTCATCTCTTCCCAGACAGCGTCTTTTTCTTCCATGAAATCTTTATATTCCTGAGAATATAACACATCATCCCGTTCAAACCGGATAAAAATTTCAAAATAATAATCCAGATCGAAGTCTTCCGGCAGAATATAAATATATCCTGCAACACTGCCGTTTCCGATTGCAGTTGTCCCACGTTCAAAATTGACATAATACGAAGAATACGCTGTACCTACGACTGTGAGTGTCTCGAATCCAAGAGAATCTAGTGTATCTTCTGAATTGGCAGGGGCAACCCGGATGACATCACCAGTCTGAAGATCCATTGTCCCGGCATCCGCAAGACATTCCCCGGAATGTTCCGGCATTCGTCCTGATACAAGCTGTACCTGATTGATCTGTTCCGGAAGGGAATGCGTCTTGCAGACAAATTCTGTTTCATTCTCATCTGAAAGATATAAGACATCCAGTGTATTGGAACCCTCTGCATAACGTACATCCGGCTGATTTCTGAACATTTCCACATCCTGTTCTTCCCAGCCCAGTGTAGAAAGTAATCTGTAGTCATAGAATTGATATTCCTGTAGAAATCCGTTCACAGTGTGAATCATTGCCGGGGTCGTAATCCGGACACCGGTAAAAAATCCCACACCGAGGGCAATAATTGCAAGAATGGCAAAAAAACGCCCGAATGTATGCCGGATTTCCCGGAATGTCGTCTTGTGCATTGCTTTCATTGCCATCACCACTCAATTTCAGAAACATCAACAATATTCTGATTTTTATACATACTTTCGACAGTTCCATTCCGGACAGTAATAATCCTGTCAGCCATCGCCGCCAGTGCCTGGTTATGGGTAATGACAACAACTGTCATGCCTGTATTCCGGCAAGTATCCTGCAATAATTTCAAGACAGCTTTTCCTGTGTGATAATCCAAAGCCCCTGTTGGCTCATCACATAATAATAATTTCGGATTTTTGGCTAATGCCCTTGCAATCGCTACACGCTGCTGTTCACCGCCGGAAAGCTGTGCAGGGAAATTCTTCATTCTGTCTTTCAAGCCAACCTGTTCGAGAATCTCCGCTGCATCCAGAGGATTCCGGCAGATCTGTGCCGCAAGTTCCACATTCTCCAAAGCAGTCAGATTCTGCACCAGATTATAGAACTGAAATACAAATCCTACATCATAGCGTCTGTACGCTGTCAGCTGTTTCTTATTTAGAAAAGAAATCTCTGTTCCGTCCAGCTGCGCACTGCCACTTGTCAGCGTATCCATACCGCCCAGAATATTGAGGATTGTTGTCTTGCCTGCACCGGATGCACCGACAATCACACAAAATTCTCCTTTTTCGATTTCGAAATTCACATCCCGCAAAGCCTGGATTTCCACTTCTCCGGTATGATAAACTTTCTTGACATGTTCAAATTTTACATATGCACGCATGATAATTTTATCACTCCTAACACAAAAAACGGCAGTTCTGTAACTGCCGTTTTCTAAGTTTCGCTTTTTACAGACCAGATTAGCCCAGTTCAGCAAAATACTTGATTGTTCTTACCATCTGGCTTGTGTAAGAATTTTCGTTGTCGTACCAGGAAACAACCTGTACTTCATACAGACCGTCGCCGATTTCA
>CAMWOX010000283.1 GCA_947175975.1 uncultured Ruminococcus sp. | reverse complement strand
GCCTCTACGCTGTACGATCCGGCATGTGCCGCCAGAATTTTCTGCGTCATGGTCATACCCATGAATACATCAGTCCTTTCATCGTTATATTTTTCTATTTTATTATTTAATTGCGATAATTACAGAAAACTTCTGATAAGAATAAACACATTTCACCAGTTTAAACCCAGAGTTTTCCAGCATATGAATTTCCTGTTCCACAGAACATTCTCTATCCAGTTTACGCCGTTCTTTCCATAAGACAATATCTTGATCGGTCAGATCGCTATGGGAAAGATGAGTTTCCCAATAACGATCATACCAGAGATTTAATTCAGGAGTTCCGGCACAGAACTGGTCATAATTCACGAACAATCCGCCTGCCGGCAGAGCATTAAATATTCTGGAAAAGAGCATTTCTTTTTCATAATTTTCCAGGTGATGGATAGAAAGTGCGGAAATGACCATATCAAAAGGCATTTCGGGCAATTCTTTGCTATAATTTGCTGACTGACAGGAGACATTCTGAATCCCCTGAAATCTTTTTCGGGCGACATGCAACATATCCTCAGCAATATCCACAAGCAGATATTCTGAATCAGGAAAATGCTGATACCAATAATAAGCCAGTAATCCCGTTCCTGAACCTAAGTCAATGATTCTTTCAGGCTTTTGAATGTTTGAAGCGATAAATGCAGTTGTATTCTGATAATAGTCATCAAAGCAAGGAATAAACTTTCTTCTGTTGACGTCATATTCTTCTGCAATCAGATTAAATTGACTTTCTATGTTCATTTTTTCTCCAATCAATCGTTGATAATCGCTCCCCTGTCAGCAGAAGAAACCATCTTGGCATAACGTTTCAGATAGCCTGTCACGTCTGTTTTAATTTTCAGTTCTGTAGACACCTTACGCTGTTCAATCTCTTCATCAGATACCAGAAGCTTGATACTATAATTCGGAATATCAATTGCAATCCTGTCGCCTTCCTGCACATAAGCAATCAAACCACCACGGACTGCCTCCGGAGAGATATGCCCGATTGCCGCACCTCTGGTCGCACCGGAGAATCTGCCGTCTGTAATCAATGCCACTTCTTTATCCAGTCCCATACCTGCAATCGCAGAAGTCGGAGATAGCATTTCCCTCATGCCAGGACCGCCAGACGGACCTTCGTATCGGATCACGACTACATCACCAGAGACAATCTTCCCTGCATAGATAGCAGCAATTGCTTCTTCTTCGCTGTCAAATACTTTTGCAGTTCCTTCGTGTGTAAGCATTTCCGGTGCAACTGCACTTCTCTTGACAACACAGCCATCCGGCGCAAGATTACCTCTTAGAACGGCAATGCCGCCAGTTTCACTGTAAGGATTTTCCACAGGACGAATCACTTCCGGATTGCGGTTTACACAGCCCTGGAGATTCTCACCAAGCGTCTTTCCGGTGACTGTCATCACATCCGTGTGAATTAAATTCTTCTTGACAAGTTCATTCAGAACAGCATAAACACCACCAGCTTCATCAAGCTGTTCCATGTAGGTATGTCCAGCCGGGGCAAGATGACATAGATTCGGTGTTTTTGCACTGATCTGATTTGCAATATCCAGATTAATTTCTACACCACATTCATGGGCAATCGCCGGCAGGTGCAGCATACTGTTCGTAGAACATCCCAGTGCCATATCCGCAGTCAATGCATTCTGGAATGCCTTTTCCGTCATAATATCTCTTGGACGGATATTTTTCCGGTACAATTCCATGACCTGCATTCCGGCATGTTTTGCAAGTTCAATTCTCTTAGAATATACTGCTGGAATTGTACCATTGCCACGCAAGCCCATGCCCAAAACTTCTGTTAGGCAATTATGGGAATTTGCCGTATACATACCGGAACAGCTCCCACATGTAGGACAAGCATTCAGTTCATAATCACAAAGTTTCTCTTCTGACATCTTACCAGCTTTGTAAGATCCCACCGCCTCAAACATACTGGATAAGCTCGTACGCTGCCCATCCACATGACCGGCAAGCATAGGGCCACCGCTGACAAAGATCGTCGGAATATTTACTCTTGCCGCCGCCATTAATAAGCCCGGTACATTCTTGTCACAGTTCGGAATCATGACCAGTGCATCAAATGCATGCGCCAGAGCCATTGCCTCTGTGGAATCCGCAATCAAATCTCTTGTAACAAGAGAATATTTCATGCCTTTATGACCCATTGCAATACCATCACAGACAGCAATTGCCGGGAACACAATCGGCGTACCGCCAGCCATGGCAACACCCAGTTTCACAGCCTCTGTGATTTTATCCAGGTTCATATGCCCGGGAACGATTTCATTATAGGAACTGACAATACCTACGAGAGGACGTTCCATTTCTTCCTGTGTCAGTCCAAGTGCATGGAGCAGAGAACGCTGCGGCGCACAGTGCGCACCAGACACTTTTGTATCAAACATCATAAACTATCACCTGATTCAAACATAATATAATAGCAAGATAATCCCGAAATGATCCGGGATTATCTCACGACAAAAAACTAAAATAATCAGTTATTGATCAGCTTGTCATCTTCACTGTTCCAGCTGTACAAT
>CAMWOX010000282.1 GCA_947175975.1 uncultured Ruminococcus sp. | reverse complement strand
GACTGGGACTGCTGTGTTTTTTATTATTAGTATTATTAATACCCTACATCGGGCATTATTATTTCCTGGAAAATACAACACAGAAATTTTATATCCTATACAATCGACTTGCCGCCTTGGATGATCAGGCAGACTATCCGAATACGGACGAAATAGGAAAATTTTAAGATTCAGAAAGGAAAAAATCACTTATGAGTAAAGATCCGAATCAGAAACAGGAGAACTCATACGAAGGGATTCTTGGAGATTACCAGGAACAGAAAGAAACTGTTTCGCAGAATACGGATTCTGTAACAGAACCGAAAAAATCCGGAAAAGCTCTGAAAATCGCTGGAATTGCAATTGCCTCTGTGGCAGTAATCGGTCTGGGAATCTTCGGTGTACAAAAACTTAGCAAGCCAGATACTGTACCAGATGCACCCGGGAGTGAAAATCAGTCTGCATCCTCCGACCAGGTCAGCAACCCTGAAAGTACAAACAGCCCGGATCTTCCGGATAATCCGGATGCTGCTATGTATTCCGCAAATCTAGAGATTTCTCCTGCCCTCATGGAATGTTTTTACAGAGACTATCTCTCACAAATGGAAACTGCGTTTTCTTACTATGGCATTGATCCGGATGTATCACTGAAAGAACAGATGCTCCCGGAAGAAGCCGGCGAAAATATGTCCTGGTTTGATTATATGATCAATCAGCTCAAGAGTTCCGTCTCTCAGCTATTAGTATTTAACGAAGCAGCAAATGCAGACGGCTATGTTATGACGGATGAGGATAATGCAAAACTGGAAGACGCAATTTCCAACGTTGACATGAGTGTTTATGGTGACAATGTCACGGAAGAAGATGTTCACACTATGTTTGAAATGCAAATACGGGCGGCGGGTTATTTCGATACTGTGGTAGAAAACATGGCATTTACTGACGAAGATTTGGATGCTTATTATCAGGAACACAAAACTGATTTTGATACTTGTGGACTGGCTGGCTTTTCTGTTCACTACGATATACCGGAAGAAACAGATGCTGAAACAGAAGAGCAAGGTATGACCAAAGAACAGGCAGAAGCGTATGCAGACAAACTGGAAAATGCCAAATCTTCACAAGAATTTGAAGAAATTGTCTGTGAAATCCTGCTTACTTATGAGGGTTATACAGAAGAAATGCTGACTGAAAGCCTCCCGACGTTGTATGCCAATAATTTCACTTATCAAAGCGGTTTTGATGTGTCCGAATGGGCATTCTCAGAAGATACCAAACTCAATGACACTTACAGAACGGATAGTGACGGCTCTATCTCTGTATACATGCTTACACGAGAAGCAAGTCTAGATGATACTGCAACCGTAAATGCCAGACATATTCTGTTCTCCGCAGACGATCATATGGAAGAACTAGACGAAGATGCTGACGAAGCTACACAGGAAGCCGCTCAGAAGAAAGCCATGCAGACATGCCATCAGCTTGCAGAGAATCTGCTTGCAGAATGGGAAAGCGGCGAGAAAACAGAAGAAAGCTTTGCAGAACTTGCCAACGCTCACTCAGAAGATCCCGGCTCTAATACAAACGGTGGTCTCTATCAGAATATCTATGTGGGACAGATGGTAACCAGTTTCAATGACTGGTGTTTTGACAGCTCTCGTCAACCGGGAGATACTGGTATTGTAGAGACCAGCTACGGCGTGCATATCATGTATTTCTCTGGGAATGCAGATCCGCTTTGGAAAAATACTGCCAGAAATGCACTCCAGTCTGAAGGCATGAATACCTGGTATGCCGAGCAACAGGCGATCTGGGCGGTCAATTCTAATGCAGATGTCATCAATACAATTGAGGACTAAACAATCAAAATATAAACCGGGGTGAAATTATGACCAAAAAAGAACGTACGCTTGCGGCTGTCAGAATCCTCAAAGAGCGTTATCCTGATGCAGTCTGCTCACTGGTCTATGATGAACCGTATCAGCTCATGATTGCTGTGCGGCTCTCTGCACAGTGTACAGATGCAAGAGTGAATCTTGTCACAAAGCCTTTATTTCAAAAATACACAACTTTACAGGCCTTTGCAGATGCAGATCTTGCAGAACTGGAACAGGATGTAAAACCCTGCGGTTTCTACAAGATGAAAGCCAAAAGCATCAAAGAAGCCTGTCAGAGACTCCTTACTGTGTATCATGGGATACTGCCGAACACAATGGATGAACTTCTGACACTCCCTGGAATCGGCAGAAAAACAGCAAATTTGCTTTTAGGTGATGTTTATCAGAAGCCCGCTGTCGTTGTGGACACACATTTTATCAGAATCACCAGAAGACTTGGTCTGACTACGGAAAAAGATCCCCCAAAAATAGAAACAGATCTCAGGAAATTACTTCCCCCAGAAGAATCTTCTGCTTTCTGTCACAGAATTGTTCTGTTCGGGCGTGATGTCTGCCGGGCAAGAAAACCGCAGTGTGAGGCTTGTCCGATGCAGGAAATCTGTCCTTCCCGGACGTAAATTTCGGAAATCCCTGAAATTTTTCAGAAACTATTGACAAACAGGGAAAAATCAGCTACAATAAAAATATATTTTGAAAAAGGCGGTATCATGAAA
>CAMWOX010000281.1 GCA_947175975.1 uncultured Ruminococcus sp. | reverse complement strand
CTGGCAGCCTTTGAAAAGGGCTGTGCACAGATGCAGAAACGGTACGTTCTGGCAGATCACAAGGGCATTGACTGGGATGCATTGTATCAGAAATATCGACCGGAATTCCGGGAGGCAACGAAGAATCAGGATGCCATTGCCAATCTGATTGCCTGGCAAGCGTTCTGTGCGGAGTTTTATGACGGACACACGAGCTTTGCAACAGATGATGAAAATCTGATTACTTCTGCCAAAAATGCCGTTTATGGCAATGATTACGGTTTATCCATGATGACACTCTCGGACGGCAGAACAGTCGCCGTGAACGTCGAAGCAGACAGCATTCCGGCGCAGAACGGCATCCATGAGGGAACGGAAATACTTTCCTGGGATGGCATGACACCGGAACAGGCTGCCGATCAGGCAGTTGTCACAGATTTTTTATCTTATCCGGATCGGGATAATCAGGAATTTTATCATACGATCTATGGTGCAGGTGTGGGAGCTGATACAGCAGAAATCACATTTCTGGATGATACCGGGACAGAAAAAATCGTAAAAGTACCGAAAATCGGGATTTATACAGAACGTTGTGAAGACACGATTGCAAAAATCAACCAGGGGATAAAAGCCGGTAATCTTACCTGGACGGAATTAACGTTCGATACCGTCGCATTACGGCTCAAAAGCATGATGTCCGACAGTAAGACGTATACTTCCGGGGATTATACAGGATTAAAAACACAGCTCCGGGAAGAAATTGCAGCATTCCAGGGAAAGGGCATCCGGAATGTGATTATTGACCTGCGGAGCAATAGCGGTGGTTCTGGTCTGATGATAGAAGCAATCGCAAGTCTGTTTGCACCAGAGGGGACGCATTATCGTTGTACAGGCGGTGTCTGGGATAGTATGCATGGATGTTACAAAACAGATTCAGGAAAATTCCTCGCTGGAGAAGCACGTTATTTCCAGGGTGAAAATATTCTAGGCGACGGCAAAATTGTACTGCTTGTCAATTCAGAAACAATCAGTGCCGGAGATCATCTGGTTTATGCCATGCAGGACATGGAAAACGTCACAATTATGGGATTTACAGAGTCCAATGGCTCTGCACAGGGGGTGAGCAGTCCTGTTGTACTGGAAAGCGGTACGCTTGTATTTTCCACAAGTCTGATGCTGAATCAGGAACAGGAAATTTTAATTGATTCCGGAACAGATCACCAGAGTGGCAATACTCTGGATATCCGGATTCTCTTTGATGAAGATGCTATGAATGCAATTTTTATCCGGGATGAAGATTATTTATTGACAAAAGCCCTGGAATTTCTGGAATCCTGAAATAAATTTACAAAATAACAGTATGTCCGGCAAGCATACTGTTATTTTTTTTGTAGATAGAAAAATTGACTTGCAATCAGAGAAAGTTTGTGTTATAATAGTAAGAGATCCCAAATTTCCAGAAAACAGGAGCTATTTTTCATGAATACAGATAATTTGCTTTGGTACACGAAAGAAGCCGCCGATTTCAACAGTGCATTGCCGATCGGTAACGGTCGTATGGGTGCAATGGTCTATGGCGGTGCAAAAAAAGAAATTCTCAAACTGAATGAAGATTCGATTTATTCCGGCGGAAAGCGTCACCGCCTGAATCCGAATGCATTGGAAGGTGTACACGAAATCCGGGAGCTGCTCCTGGAGGAAAAAATTCAGGAGGCGGAAAAAATTGCATTTGAGAAATTACAGGGTGTTCCGCCCCAGGCACGGCATTATATGCCGCTTGGTGATCTGACAATCTGTCAGGCATTTACCGGGAAAGCCAGGGAATACAGACGTTCTCTGGATCTCACAGAAGCGATTGTAAGCGTGAATTTTCATGATGATGCAGGTATCAGATTTACCAGAGAAGTATTTGCATCTTATCCGGCACAGTTGTTATTTGTCTATTTTACGAGTGATACAGAGGGAAAAATTAATTTTTCAGCACATCTTGACGGACGGGAAGATTACTATGACGAAAACAGACCAGTAGAAAAAAATATGATTTTATATACTGGCGGAACAGGCAGCCGGGATGGTATTTTCTTTGCAGCAGGTATGTCTGTTCTCACAAAGAATGGTACAGTCCAGGCAGTCGGAAATGAATTGCGTGTCCGGAATGCGGATGAAGCTGTGATTTGCATTTCTATGGAAACCAGTTTCTACCAGGGAGATTTTTATATTCAGGCTGTTATGGAACGTCTGCAAGAAATGACGGATTCTGCACAGGATCTGACAGAACGAATCCAGAAATACAAATCCGAACATATCAAAGATTATCAGAAATTATATAACCGTGTGAAATTTGATTTGCAGGACAACAGCGGCGGAAAAGCGGCGATTCTCCCAACAAATGAAAGGCTTCTCCGTTTGCGTGGCAATGAAGATGATGATAAACAATGTCAGGCGTTAATTCATGATAATAAATTAATCGTATTATATTATAATTATGCAAGATATTTAATGATCGCCGGCAGTCGTCCGGGATCACAGCCGCTGAATCTGCAAGGCATCTGGAATGCGGATATGTCTCCTGTATGGGGTTCAAGATTCACGGTCAATGTCAATACAGAAAT
>CAMWOX010000280.1 GCA_947175975.1 uncultured Ruminococcus sp. | reverse complement strand
GTAATGCGTCCGCTGAAATGTCCTCCGCCTCGGAAATCCTCAAAGCCATGATATTTACAGTACGCTGTATAATCCGCATGTCCTGGTCTTGCCAATGCTCTCGTTGCGGAATAATCCTTGCTTCTGGTCTGTGTATTGGGAATCATAATGCTGATCGGTGTGCCGGTTGTCTTGTTTTCATAAACACCGCTCAGAATCTGGAACGGGTCAGGTTCTTGTCTTGCCGTTGAGATCCTGCCTGCCGGTCTGCGTAATGTCAACTGATTCCGGATAAATTCTTCATCAACAGGGATACCGGGTGCAAGTCCATCCAGTACCACACCGATTGCCTGCCCGTGACTTTCTCCGTAAATTGTGACAGAAACATTCTGTCCAAATGTGTTTTTCATAATCGTCAGCTCCTGATTTTATAGTAGTATTTATTATAGCATAGTTTTTCCAGAATTGCAAGATCTCAGAACAAAATACTTGACAAGCAATTGGAAAAATGTTATAATATTATTGATTAAATTTGTTTTAGAAAAGGATATGAGAGTTATGCAGCATATTGATATACAGGAAATTTTTAAGAATGAAAAGTATCTGGGACAGACTGTTACTGTCTGCGGTTGGGTGAGAACGTCCAGAAATTCCAAAACCATGGCTTTTATTGCTCTGAATGACGGAACAAGTCTGCCGCATTTGCAGATCGTAATTGACAAATCTTCCGGCATTGCTTTTGAAGATGCCATGCCATTAGGAACATCTCTGAAAGTAGTCGGTAAAGTTGTTACAGGACAGAACGGCACTGTGGAAATCAATGCGGAATCTATCACTGTACTGGGTACATGCCCGGCAGACTATCCCCTCCAGAAAAAACGGCATACACTGGAATTTTTGAGAACTATGCCGCATTTAAGAGGCAGAACAAATACTTTCAATGCTGTCATGCGGGTACGCTCGGTACTGGCAAATGCCATTCACGAATATTTCCAGAACAGAAACTATGTTTATGTCAACACGCCCCTGATTACCGGCAGTGACTGCGAGGGTGCAGGCGAAATGTTCCAGGTGACGACAAACGGTTTTACACAGAAATTTAAGACCGAAGAGGAATATTATGCGAATGATTTCTTTGGCAAAAAAGCAGGTCTAAGTGTTTCCGGTCAACTTGAGGGCGAAATGGCAGCTATGGCCATGGGCAAAATCTACACGTTCGGTCCCTCATTCCGTGCGGAAAACAGCAATACTCCCAAGCATCTTGCAGAGTTCTGGCATATTGAACCGGAAGTTGCATTTGCAGAACTCCCGGATGTGATTGCATTAGCAGAAGATATGCTGAAATATGTCATTACTAAAGTATTAGAGATTTGTCAGAACGAGATGCAGTTCTTTGATCAGCATTTTGAAAAAGGTCTGACTGCCAAACTGGAAGAACTGATTTCGCATGATTTTGCGGTCTGTGATTATACAGAGGCAATTAAATTATTGCAGGAATCCGGCGAGAAATTCCAGTATCCGGTAGAATGGGGCTGTGATCTCCAGACAGAACATGAGAGATATATTTCAGAAAAAATATTCAACAAAGCTGTTTTCGTGACAAATTATCCGAAAGAAATCAAATCTTTCTATATGAAACAAAATCCGGATGGCAAGACCGTTGCGGCAGTCGATCTGCTTGTTCCTGGTGTCGGTGAAATTATCGGCGGCAGTGAGCGTGAGTATGATTATGACAAGCTTGTTTCTGCTATGCAGGAACGTAATATGAATCTGGATCTGTACAGTGATTATCTGGATCTGAGAAGATTCGGCTCTGTACCGCATGGCGGATTCGGACTCGGATTTGAGCGTCTGATTATGTATGTCACAGGTGTACAGAACATCCGTGATGTGATTTTATATCCCAGAACGGCAGGCTCTATTCGATAATCTGAAAAAATCTGAAAAGATACTTGACAAAATGAAAAATATATGTTATAATAACAGCATATAGAATAGTGGATAGAACAAGGGCGTTCTGATTGCATAAACAATGCGGTCATTATGCCCTTTTTTCAGTCCGCTTGAATTGAAAGGATTGGTTTTTATGGCAAAATCTTTGGTCTTCCCCGAAGCTTACACTTCTGTGCTTTCCCTGCGTGAAACACAACATGCAATTAAATATGTCAAGGACATGTTTCAGCAGACGCTTTCTTTTGCACTGACACTGGACAGAGTTTCTGCTCCTCTGATTGTTACAAAGGGCAGCGGCATTAATGATGATTTGAATGGTGTAGAGCGTAAAGTGGAATTTACCATCAAGGAAATTGACAACAAAGAAGCAGAAGTCGTGCAATCCCTCGCAAAATGGAAACGTGTTGCGCTCCATCGCTACGGCTACAAGTCCGGCGAGGGTATTTATACAGATATGAATGCGATCCGCAGAGATGACGATACAGACAACATGCATTCTATTTTTGTGGATCAGTGGGACTGGGAAAAAGTCATCACAAGGGAGCAGAGAAATCTGGATTTCCTCAAAGAAACAGTCAGAAATATTGTCAAGGCAATTGTCTTCACCAAAAGAAAAGTCAACCTGCGGTATCCGGAGCTGAAAAATACTCTCAGCGAAGATGTGTATTTC
>CAMWOX010000279.1 GCA_947175975.1 uncultured Ruminococcus sp. | reverse complement strand
AAGCAGAAGACGGCATACGAGAGGTAGAGAGGTCTCGTGGGCTCGGAGATGTGCACAAGTGCCAGGATTATAACATCTGCACTTATTCATTATTATCCTCGTTTCTTTCCTCCAGATTCAAAATTCCTTTCCATCAGTATAACGGAAATGGATTATTTGTTGATTCTGCATAAAAAATATTTCTGAATTTGTGCATGTATATGAATTTCGGGGAAAATGTCCGAGTTTCTCCAATTTTTTTCCCAAAATACTGTCTTATAAATAGAAACTGTAAAACATAATTCTGAAAGGAGAAATTATCATGATGAAAGAATATCTTAAAACAAGGCAGTATCTGCATATTAGAATCAGGGCATTGCGGAAGCGGGAACATCTGACACAGCAGGAAATGGCAAATCTCCTTGGGATCAGCCGCAGAACCTATGCAAATTACGAGCGTGGCGTTCATGCGATGCCTGTGGAAGTCCTTGTCTGTATTGCAGACATTTTCGATGTCAGTTTGGATTATCTTACGGGACGGGAATTGTCTGATTATATGACAGAAACGCTTGTTGCAGTCTGATAAGATAGTAGTTTTGGTCTCAGCATTCTACAAAGCCAGGTATAATCTGTATGGATTTAACAGACTTTTTGTAAGTAATGAAAATTTTCATTATTACTTGACAAAACAAGTTTTTTATGATATACTTTTCTTGTCGATCTGAGATAGTAAAGCAGAAAAAAACACGAAAATTAAGTGCTTCTTATCAGTTTTTAGTAACGGGTAAACGTCAGATTTCAGATCAGAAAGGGTGTTCAGAATATGAAAATGTATCAGAAAAGACTTGCTGTAATCCCTGTACTCTGTTTATGTGCCGCACTTGCAGGATGCGGAAAAAAACAGATTGATATTATGACAGATCTTGACATGTCATTTGATGGTTATAATGGCTACGGCAGTTCCGCACTTTCCAAGGGGAATTGGATTTCACAGATTGAGGCAGAATTTGGCTCGGAGATGGGGCTTTTGGAACTTGCTGCTATGGAAGAAGCACTCTACGATGCTGTAAATTATACAGTAACACCATCCGAAAATCTCACCAACGGCGATAAAGTAACTGTTGTGGTGGATGTGGATAATACAAAACTGGAGAATTATCAGTTTAAATTGTCCGGCGGTGAAACGACTTTCACAGTGGAAGGTCTTGGAGAAATTGAAGCATTTGATCCTTTTGAGGGCGTTGCAGTTAATTTTTCCGGAATGTTTCCCAATGGTTCAGCAAGTGTCAATACGACGGATTCCAGGAATGACATCAGCTTGAATTATACATTGGATAAAAGTTCTGGACTTTCAAATGGCGATGAAGTAACTGTCAGCATCAGTTCTCCGGGCGGGAGTGACATTGAGGAATATTGCCGGAGTTATGGAAAAATGCCAACGGCTACAGAAAAAACATTTACGGTCAGTGATCTTGCAGGGTATGCGATGAAACTGGAAGAAATTCCAGAAGATACAAAGCAGAAAATGCAGAGCCAGGCGGAAGACGGTATTCGGAGTTCTGCATCATCCTGGGAATCCGGGAATACCCTGAAAAATATAGAATTACTGGGCTATTATTTTCTGACACCCAAAGAAGGCTTTTCCGTTTCTCTCAACAATGAACTGTATTATGTATTTAAAATCACAGCCGATATTACAGGTTATGAAACTGAGGAAGAAGCAAAGGCAGACGGCGCACAGATGATGACCCGTGAGGACACTTATTATACATACTACAGATATAAAGATATTGTGATTCTCCCGGATGGCACATGCTCTGTGGATCTGAGCGCAGGCACACAGCCATCCAATACCGTCAACAGCAAATATGGCACATACAGTTGGTTTTCTATGTCTTATTATAGATTTTACGGTTACGGCGATCTGGACAGCATGTTCAATGACTGTGTGACTTCCAAAATCAGTAATTACACTTATGAAAATACTGTAAAATAAATTATCATGAAAACAGCTCCGGTTCACAAATTGCAGTGAATACCGGAGCTTTTCTGTTATGTATTGTTCGGTCGGACTGCTTATGCAAAGTAACGTTTCAACAGACCTGCAAAAGCCTTGCCGTGACGTGCCTCGTCTTTTGCCATCTCATGAACTGTGTCATGGATTGCATCCAGATTCAGTTCTTTTGCACGTTTTGCGAGCTGAAGTTTGCCGTCTGTAGCACCGTGTTCAGCGGCAACACGTTTTTCCAGATTTTCTTTCGTGGACGGAGAAACCACTTCGCCGAGCAGTTCAGCGAATTTTGCAGCATGTTCTGCTTCTTCGTAGGCAGCTTTTTCCCAATACATGCCGATTTCCGGATAACCTTCACGGAATGCGACTCTTGCCATGGCAAGATACATGCCGACTTCGGTACATTCACCGGAGAAATTTGCACGCAGACCCTCCAGAATTTCCGGATCTTCCACGGATTTTGCAATGCCGACTTCATGCTCACAGGCAAACTGCAGTTCTTCTTTCTGTTCTTTTACAATGAATTTTTCACCGGCAACGCCGCACTGCGGACATTTTTCCGGTGCCTCCTCGCCCTCGTGTACATAACCGCAAACAGGACATACATAAGTCTTCATGATAATAACTTCCTTTC
>CAMWOX010000278.1 GCA_947175975.1 uncultured Ruminococcus sp. | reverse complement strand
TACATCCGCCCTGGCAACTGCCATGTAGGCTCTCAGGACGCTGAAATGTTCCACACGCTCCGTGATCTTTGATTTTTTCCGGATACCGGCAGTATCAATAAAGACAAAACGGTTTTCGCCACGTTCTATGATCGTATCCGTTGCATCACGGGTTGTTCCGGCAATATCCGAGACGATTACACGTTCTTCGCCTGCAATTCTGTTGATCAGAGAAGATTTTCCGGCATTCGGTTTGCCGATAACAGCGACTTTAATATCTGTATCTTCATAATCCTGATCTACATCTTCCGGAAAATGGCTGATAATCTCATCCAGCATGTCACCTGTTCCATGGCCATGTACGGACGAAATCGGGAACGGTTCGCCAATTCCGAGATTATAAAATTCATAAACTTCCATGGGGACTTGTCCGAGTGTATCGCATTTGTTGACAGCAAGGACAATGGGCTTGCCGCTTTTCTGAAGCATGTCCGCTACAGCGTAATCATTCGCAGTAACACCGGTTCGCACATCCGTCACGAATACAATCACATCCGCATGAGAAATGGCAAGCTCTGCCTGCTGACGCATGAGGGTTAGCATTTTGTCATCTTCTTTGGGTTCAATACCGCCGGTATCAACCACCATGAATTTATGTTCACGCCATTCGCATTTTGAATAGATTCTGTCACGGGTTACACCGGGGGTGTCTTCTACAATGGAGATTCTCTGACCAATCAGTTTATTAAATAGGGTTGATTTTCCGACATTGGGTCTGCCGACAACGGCAACAACGGGTAAAGGCATAAATTTTCTCCTCCTGTTGATAAATTCTAATTAATGATCCAGTATTGCATCCAGTAAATCGTAGCCGTCATTATTGACAAGCTGAATCCTGGTTTGCAATGCTTTTTCAACATCCTGTATTGTATAATCATCCAGGAATACAGGATCGTCCTTGCGGATCATGCTGGAAGATAATAATAATTTTTCTCCAAGATCCTGGTCTTTTAACTGCGAAATAATATCCTGTGCTGTCAGAAGTCCTGTGACAGTGATACTTTCCCCGAAGAAATCATTTTTTATACAGAAGACCTGGCAGGTCAGTTCCGGGAATTTCTGTTCTACTTTTTTTATAAGATCTTTCAGGAATGCATAGACACTCACACCTGTTGCAATTGAGATCTTTCTTGGATGACCGGAATAAACAGCATCTTCCAGGGCAGATTCAAATTCATCTGCAAGAGAACGCAGCATTCCTACACCGTTTTCATATTGGGGATAGTCTTCATAGTAATCAGCGTCCGGGATTTCTCTTTCTGCAAGCAGAAAAAATTCATCAGACGGGAAAACAGCTCTTGTGCCGAATTTCTCTAAAAATTCTGTCTGAAAGCGTTGGATCAGATCAATTGTCTGTCCGGCAGTCTGTTTTGTAAATCCTGTGAGGGGATATAAATTTTCCCTGAACTTTGATAATCCGACAGGCACAACGGCAACACTTGTGAGATGTGGGAGCATTTTTGCGAGATCGCTGAGTGTACGTTCCAATTCTGCACCATCATTAAGTCCCGGACACAGAACGATCTGACAATTGAGCTGAATGCCTGCATGAGCCATCTGCCAGAGATAATCTAATTTTTTTCCTGCGAACCGATTCTGCATCATCCGACAGCGTAGATCAGGATTTGTCGTATGCACAGAAACATTCATGTTTAGTTTCATTTGAATAATTCTGTCAACATCCTCCTGTGTCATGTTCGTGAGCGTGACATAATTGCCTTGCAGAAATGATAATCTTGCATCATCATCTTTGAAATACAATGTTTCTCTCATGCCGGGAGGCATCTGGTCAATAAAACAGAATACACATTTATTCCGGCAGCTCTGTTTCTGATCCATCAGAAAACTGGAAAATTCCAAACCAATATCATCATATTCATCTTTGAGGATTTTTATTTTTCGATGATTCTGATGACAATCCTGAATCACAAGTGTAATTTTTGTTTCTGATGCATAGTACATATAGTCCAGAACATCTCTTACAGGATGTTCATTGATTGACACTAGAAATTCTCCTGCCTGTATGCCGGATTTTGCCGCCGGAGAATGTGGGATAATACCAGTAATTTCCGTCAAGCCGAAATCTGCACCGCCTTTCTTGTATTGATTCTGCAAAACAAAAACAGAGAGAGGTCTTGCCTCTCTCCGCCTGTTTCTGTTCTTACAGAACTTCCATCTTCAGAACCTCTACGCCTTTGTAAAAACCGCAGTTTTTGCAAACTTTATGCGGAGCTTTCAGCTCACCGCAGTGGTCACATCTACTCATTGCCGGAGCATTGAGCTTCCAGACTGCACTGCGTCTTTTGTTTTTTCTTGCTTTGGAAGTTTTTCTCTTCGGTACTGCCATTCCAGGACACCTCCCTCATGTTCTATCATTCAAATAGTATTTTGTTCATGCAGTCACACGATGCCGTATTCTGATCGCAGCCGCAAACCGGACACAAGCCTTTACAGTCTTCTTTGCAAAGCATCTTGGTCGGCAGTTCCAGCAGCAGATCTGTCATAGCGATTTCTGCAATATCAATGCTTTCCGCTTTTGCGATGACATAATTTTCTTCGTCTTCTTCGTTCTGGAGGTGTCTCACGAC
>CAMWOX010000277.1 GCA_947175975.1 uncultured Ruminococcus sp. | reverse complement strand
GTTCCGACCGTATTTCCAGGCTTGCACACACAGTATTGGCTTGATGATGGATTTCGTCGGCAAACAGAAGAACAGTCCGGATTTCACATTCTTGACTTCTAAAGCCTCCCAGATTGCGGAAGTCATCGAAAAGCAGCTCCAGGCTTTGAAGAATCAATCAGAGTAAAAACCATTTTCAATCAAAAATAAAACGTTGGTGTAATGTATAGTTACACCAACGTTTTGAAAAAGAAAAACAAGAGGTGAAATTTTATGCTAACATTTGCACAGCTCGGAAAGCTATCCCTACAAACGCAAATGCTTTATGTTCAAGGCATAAATTCTGGGGCAAAGCCTGATGATTTTGTAAACTTGCCAGATAATGATTTGTCATTTTCTGTTTCAGAAATTACGGACACTCCAACAATGAAAATTTGCACAGAAGCGTTTTTAAATTTAAAAAAATACACAGTGCGTCAAAGCACATATCACATGTATGTGAGATGTCTCAGGAATTATATTTTGCCGTTCTTTGGTGATATGCCATTGAATAAAATCACTAGCAAAGTAGTACAGGAATTTGTAAATGCAATGTTATGTCAAGGTATGAATCCAGAGACAATTAAATATTGTGTCGCTAGACTAAAAAGCATTTTAATTTGTGCCGAAGCTGATGGAATTATTGCCATGCCTGTTATCCGCCTAAACTATCCAAAACAGTGCAAGACAGAACATCCAATTTTATCAGATGAGGAATTTGCGAAGCTGAATGCGTATCTTTTACAGGAAACAAAATCTGTTTCTACTGCTTTGCTGATTGTTATGCATACCGGAATCAGAATCGGTGAAGCATGTGCTTTGCGATGGTCTGACATTGATTTCGAGACTAACAGCATTTATATCCGGCGCAGCGTGAAACGCTACTATGTGCCAGACAAAAAGCGAACCATCTGTGAACTGGGCGAACCAAAGACACCAAAAAGCAAACGGAAAATTTACATATCTAAGTGGCTTGCTGATGTTATGAAACAACGTCAAGAAACAGGATTCATTTGCACTGGAAACGAAAAATTTTTCAGTCCAGAATCGTTGCGGAATGCGTTCAACAGGCGACTAAAAAAATTAAACATTCAACACATTAGATTCCATGATCTAAGACACGGATTTGCAACACGGGCGATAAACGGGGCTGGCATTGACCCAAAGACAGTAGCGAAAATTCTGGGGCATGAACATTGTGACATTACATTGGACATATACACTTCCTGCACAACACAAATGCAAATTGAAGCTATGGAAAAAATTCAAAAAAAGTGAGAGGAATAGAATGAAAAATTTGTTTGTTTCCGAAGGACACGAGATTATCATCGACAAGGAGCTGCTTTCTTCGTTATCGTATACTTTGTTTTTATACACAAAGTTGGCAGTAGAGCATGCCAGAAGCCGAAACGAAGCTTTGTCTGTGGTAGATTATTATGCTGTTATCGAAGATCAGATCAAAACAGCTTGCTGTAAAAATAATATGAGCTACAAACGTTATGTGTCAGGACGAGAGAAAACGTTCCATAATCTTGTTGAGAAGAAATTTCCTTTGGTTGATGAACCACCAGAATCTGAAATCGTCACGGATGGACAAGTGCCATTTTAGAACGGTTAGTATATGTACCGTGAAAAAAGTTGATACTAGTATCAACTTTTTTCTTTTCAGTTTAGGGCTTGTTTGAAAAATGAAACGGAGCTGAATCATAAGGATGATATCATTTCAACAAAATCATAATGGAAGCAAGATGAACGAAAGCAAGGAAAGTAGAATCCAGAGTATCATAGCGTGTGGCAATTCTGCGGAACCATTTGATTTTCTGAAAAAAGCATTCCACAAGATGACGCTCTTTATAAAGCCAGTAGTCGCATTCCCATGGTTCTTTGGCATTTGATTTGGGAGGAATGGTATAGCTGGCATTCTGTTTCGTAATATATTCACGGATTGCTTTGGCACCATAAGCTTTGTCGCCTAATATATTGCTTCCTTTCATATCCACCTTTTGCAATATATCTACCGCATGAACACTATCCGCATCATTTCCCGGACTGAGCAGAAATTCTATCGGATTGCCAAGACCGTCTACAATGGCATGAATTTTTGTATTCAGTCCTCCACGGGTTCTTCCGATGGATTTTTCTCCCCTTTTTTAAACCCGCCGTTTGTACTTTGGTGTGCTTTTGCCATGGTAGAATCTATGCTCAGATTTTCTTTGTCCGCATCACTGGAAAGCATATGAAATATCTTTTCCCATATGCCGATTTCCTGCCACTTTCTAAATCTTGAATATATTGTCTGCCACGGTCCGTACCGTTCAGGAAGTTCTCTCCACTGAGCACCTGATCTGGCAATCCACAACATTCCGTTCAACATGATGCGGTTATTTTTTGCTGGGCGTCCTTTCTTTCCTGTTCGTTCCGGTGGAAACATATCTTTGATTCTTTCCCATTCTTCATTTGTAATTTCATATCGTCTAATCATATTTTCATTATATCATATCTGCTGTTTTTATTCACTATGTATTTTTCAAACAAGGTCTAGTAAAAAAAGTTTCGGAAGATTTTCAGGTTGATGGAGTCAACAAAAAAATTTCACAAAATTTTCTGTGAAAATC
>CAMWOX010000276.1 GCA_947175975.1 uncultured Ruminococcus sp. | reverse complement strand
CAGTAATGCAATTGTGCCGTACAAACTGGCAAATACACCGCCACGGTCAATATCGCCGACCAGAATCACCGGAGAATCCGAAATTTCCGCCATTCCCATATTGACAATATCTACTTGTTTCAGATTAATCTCTGCCGGACTGCCTGCACCCTCCAGGACAATCACATCATAGTCCTGTGCCAGGGATTCGTAAGCATCCCGGATTATGGGAACGAATTCCTGCTTATGCTGATAATATTCTTTTGCCGTCATGGAATCAAATATTTTGCCGTTTACGATAATCTGAGATCCTTTTTCACTGGTCGGCTTTAATAAAATGGGATTCATGCGGACATCCGGCATAACACCTGCCGCTTCTGCCTGCATGACCTGTGCCCGTCCCATTTCCAGACAGTCTTTTGTAATATAAGAATTTAATGCCATATTCTGTGATTTGAATGGAGCTGTCCTGTATCCGTCCTGATGAAAAATTCTGCACAATCCTGCCGTGACAAAGCTCTTTCCGGCGGATGACATTGTTCCCATAATCATGATAGATCTTGCTGATTTTGTCATTTGAATCTTCTTTCTGTTATTTTTGAATCATTTCCCGGAGGGAATCCAATAGATACAAATTTTCTTCATGCGTCCGGACTGCAATTCTGTAATAACTTTTATCCAGCGTCGGATAAGAATCACAATGCCGGATCAGAATGTGATATGCCAATAATTGCTGATCCAGATCCGGATATTGTTCTGCCTGGAAAAACAGATAATTTGCACGGGAATCCCAGACCTGGAAATTCAATTTTTTCAGCTCCGCATATAAAAATCTTCTTTCCTGCTCCAGAAATTCTAAAAATTGTATTCTGTAATGCTCTTCCTGTAATGCAGCACATCCGGCGACACTGGCAAGCGTATTCACAGACCAGGGCTGACCAATTCCACGGATGCTACGGATTAATTCTGAATCTGAACAGATTCCGTAACCTGAACGCAGTCCGGGAATGGCATATAACTTTGTCATGGATTTCAGAATAAATACATTTGGGAAATCCTGTATTTTCCGGATCATTGAAAATTTTTCTGCCTGAATATCCGTCATATCAAAAAAGCATTCATCAAGCAGTACAAATATTTTACGCTCCCGACAGATTTCCATGATTCTCAATAATAACGCTCTCTCAATGCAAAGTCCCGTAGGATTATTGGGATTGCATAGCACCAGAAAATCATAGTTATTTTTTTCCAGTTCCGGTAGTAATTTCTCTGTGATGCTAAAATACGGCATTTCCATTGTCCAGTGCGTCACTTCACAGAAATTCTCTTTCAATGCTTCTTCATATTCCGTGAACGTCGGTACAGGGATTAACGCATGCACCGGAAGGATTGTCTGCACCGTCCGGAATAATACATCTGCACCGCCATTTCCGCAGATGATCCATTCTTCCGGGATTCTGTGATAATCGGCAATAACTTTCCGTAATTTTCGCTGTTCCTGATCCGGATAATGTACAATTTCCGGCAGTGCATTCCGGATCGCCGTCATCACAGATTCCGGAATGCCGAACGGATTAATATTTGCTGAAAAGTCAAGCAGTTTTTCTTCTGTGAAATAAATATCACCGCCGTGCATGATTGCCTCCTGTTATTTATAAATTGATAAACCAGATCAGAATCCTGACCGCACTCAACAGAACGAGTGAGAAAACAGCCGTCCAAATCAGAATTTTGTTCATCCTGAGAATATCCTCCGGCTGTGCCGTCCGGATCGGGTCGCCGATTGTCGGTTTTTCTACCATTTCCCCGAAATAACGATGCGTTCCGCCTAACTGGATTTCCAAAGCACCAGCGGCAACGGATTCCGTCTGTGCAGAATTTGGTGATAAATGATTTTTTCTATCTCTCCGGAAAATGTTCCAGGCGGAACTAAAATTTAATTTTTCTTTTTTTCCTGCTAATCTGATTGCCAATAACATCAGTAATGCACAGAGCCTTGCCGGGATAAAATTTGCAAAATCATCCAGTTTTGCGGATGCTGTCCCGAAATATCGGTATTCCGGATTCCGGTAACCTACCATAGAATCCAGTGTATTCACGGCTTTGTACCAGAATCCAAGCGGTACACCGCCGATTAACAGATAAAACAAAGGAGCTGTCACGCCATCCGACGTATTTTCGGCGACTGTCTCAATACAAGCTTTGATAATTTCTTCTTCTGTGAGCTGACTGGTGTCACGTCCCACAAGCCTTGCAATCTGCTTTCGGGATTTTTCCAGATCATGTGTTTGCAGGACATCATAGACTTTCCGGCTTTCCTGTTCCAGGCATCTTGTAGCTAAAATCTGGTATGCCCAGAATGTATGCAGGACAAAACCAAATGGCGGATTCCTGACAAGTGCAATCCATAAAATACAGCCGGAAATGAAAAAACTCATAGCAGGAATCCCCAAAGCAAGGATGCATCCGGCGATTCGTTCTGATTTCGGATTTTTTGGGAAAATTTTTCGCAGGATTTTTTCAGATACTGAAATTGTCTTGCCGATCCAGACAACGGGATGCGGGAGCTGTTCTGGGTCTCCAAATCGCAGATCTGATAAAAATCCAAGTATCACACTGAGAATCAGCCAGGAAGTTGATGCTAATATTAAAATGAATATCCATTCAATCGCTTCTTTCAT
>CAMWOX010000275.1 GCA_947175975.1 uncultured Ruminococcus sp. | reverse complement strand
GGTTTCAACACGTTAGCCGGGATCGCCATAAGTGATACACTCCTTCTTGACAGGAAGCGTCTGTTCCTGTTTTACATTTGATAGATATTATTATAACATATTTTTGAAAAACTTGCAAGCGATTTTCTGTAAAAATCCAGAGGTAAAATTCGTGCAATTTTACCAAAAGTACAAAAAGCCCCGGTATTTCGCAACACCGGAGCAGATTTTTTTACAAAAAAATCAATTACCGCCGAGAATTTCAAAAATTTCGTTCATGTCCATATCATTTACAGAAGCTCTGCGGGGAATGGGAGCAATCGGTGGTGCTGCCTGGTATTCTTCCTGTGGCTCTTCGATCAAAGGATTATTGACCGTAATCACCTCATCGTCTTCATCCTCGTCTTCTTCCTCCAGCATAACAGGCTCTCTTCTGGAAGATTTCGTAGTTCTCGTGTTTGCATTTGTATTTTTAGAAGATCTATAATTGCCGGATGGTTTTGCAACAGGCTTCTGCACTGGAATTTCCTCTTCTTCCGGATCATCCTGTGTATCATCTGAAAAATCTGCAGCAATCACAGTTACTTTCATTTCATCCTGCATATCTTCTTTAAATGCTGCACCAAAAATAAACTGTACATCCGGGGAAGCTGCCTCCGTGATCATCTTAGAAGCTGTATCAACATCAGAAGCAAGTGTATCTTCAGACATGGCAACATTAATTAATAATCTCTTTGCACCTGCAATGGAAGTCTCCAACAAAGGACTGCTGATCACAGACTTGGCAGCCTCTTGTGCCTTGTCCTTACCAGAACCATGACCGACAGCCATATGCGCATAGCCTGCACCTTTCATGGTAGTGGCTACATCGGCAAAATCCAGATTAATATAACCCTCTTCGACAATCAGATCGGAAATGCTCTTAACACCTGTTTTCAGAATATCATCCGAGAGTGCAAAAGATTCTTTCATCGTGGGCGCTTTTTCCAGTCCTACTAAAAGTCGTTCATTCGGAATCACAATCAGGGAATCCACATATTTTTTCAGTTCTGCAATACCTGCTTCTGCCTGCCGCATTTTCTGCTCACGTTCGAATGCAAACGGTTTTGTTACAACAGCAACTGTCAGAATGCCCATCTGCTGTGCAGCTTTAGCAACAACAGGAGCAGCACCCGTACCGGTACCACCTCCCATACCGGCAGTAATAAACACCATATCTGCTCCTTTAAGAGCAGCTTCAATTTCTTCAATATTTTCTTCTGCACTATGCTGACCGATTTCAGGTTTATTGCCAGCACCTCTGCCCTTTGTGAGTTTTGCACCGATCTGGATTCTTGTAGCAGCTTTAGAATTTTTCAGTGCTTTCGCATCCGTATTAATCGTTACATATTCAATATCACTCACATCAGAGTCTACCATGCAGTTAAGTGCATTACCACCGCCGCCGCCAACACCGATCACCTTAATATTCACATCAGGTTCAAAAGCTTCTTCATAAATGAAGTCTGTCATGTTAAGTTCCTCCTACCAGAATTTACAGTGCACAACTCTAGATACACAATTCCTTTAAAATCTTAGATATTTCTATCCTGCCATATTTGGATATATGATAGGCAATAGGATTCCTGCTTCATAGTTCCTGTCATTTACAAAACTCCACAGGTGTGATATCCTCTCTCGCCTAAAGAGGCGGGATTTCCTGTTTAACCAGTCTGATACGATTTAAAATCTGACAGTCCCCGCCACATATCTTTATTGTATCATAATAATTTCTGTTTGTCAAGAAAATTTTAATAACAGCTATCGGTAATATCGCAAAAACTTTTGACACTGAGGCTATTATAGCATATTCTGATCATTTTGTCAACTCTAAAAATGGCAGGAAAATATAAACAGGATCAGTAATATTCAGAACTGATCCTGCGTAGTTTCCGTCACAGGTATCTCAGAAACTTCCTGCGCAACCATTTTTCTCTCATAATTCTGCACATCAGTCCTGTTCCGGAAAGAACACTGATTACTTCCGATCATGGTTAGATACCCTTCTTTGTTTTCCGGCTGCATTGCCATCACCTGTTGTGCAAAATTGATTTTGTAATCAATCTCGCTCCAGTTGCCCATATTAAATAAAATTCTGCCATCAAAATTGACAAGAATATTATTAAAATCCGTCATATCAATGGAAACAATGGGAACATTCAGAGAATTATTTTCCATCAAATCCTGGAATGCTGAAAAAATCTTGTCATAACGCTCTTCATGCGCCAACAATCTCCTGCCTGGTGTTGTTTCTTCCGGTTCATAGCCTGAAATATTGACAAGTCCCTGCACAGGATCCATGCTGTTTTTTAAAATCTTTCCGTATTTGCTTACAATCAGCGTTCCGTACTCATAACTGATATTAAATGCCGGTATGCTTTTTTGTACATCAATCACAAGTGTATTTGGAAATTCCCGCTTAATATCCACTGTTTCAGCATCTGTCAGAAATTCTTCCGCACTCTGTTCCAGTTCTTCCAGATGCAGACGCATCATATTATCGCCACGCTTGACACCGATGGCCTGCACAATCTCATCCGCTTCCCGATTGGTATAATTTCCGGTGATCCGAAATTCCTGGATATTAAAAAATACGGTCATTGACAATGTAATCAACAGGGCAAATGCAAACAGAATCACCAACAGTACATAAACAGACTGTCCT
>CAMWOX010000274.1 GCA_947175975.1 uncultured Ruminococcus sp. | reverse complement strand
CCATGTTATAGTTCTAAAATTTCCCTATATATTGAATATGTATAATATTCAAATACAACTTTATTATAACATATTCTCCTGAAAAAATCAAGTATAAGGAGAAAAAATTTTATGAACGAAATCCAGGTTTTCAATCATAAAGAGTTCGGAGAGATCCGGACAATCGAAATCGACGGGCAAATTTACTTTGTCGGCACTGATGTGGCAAGGGCTTTAGAATATACAAGACCCGGAAAAGCAATACTTGACCACGTAGCAAAGGAAGATGTTGTAAAATTCAGTGAAATTGAAAGCGTCCTAAAATGGGACGGTCGTAAAATCAGAAAAGATACATCTATTATTAATGAAAGCGGCTTATATTCACTGGTGCTTGCCTCAAAGATTCCGGCGGCTAAAAAGTTCAAGCACTGGGTCACGGCAGAAGTCCTTCCGGCAATCCGCAAAACCGGGTCATATAACCCCAATCCTCCAAAACTCGAATACAATCCCTACATATACATTCAAAATGTTAATGTTGAAAAATTTGTGAATCAAGGGGAAATTGTAATGAAAGAAAATCAAAATAATCGCCGGAAAATCGGCGAGCGTACACATATTTACAGAAACGCAGACGGCAGTATCTTCGGCAAGAAAGTTGTCAACAAATTCTCAGATGGGAGCAAGAATGCAGTCTGGCTCTTATTCAATTCAGAAACAAACAGTTTCAATGAAAAATATGGATTGTTTGGAAATAAAGCACCCCTCTATAATGCTGATATATTGCATAATAATAAAAACAATACAGAATGCCCTATCATGATTGTAGAGGGTGAAAAAGATGTTGAAACCCTCGCAAATATGGAAATTCTTGCAACATCACTTCCGAACGGTGGACAATCTAAGCAATGGCATGAGGAACTGTACAATGACGGTTTGCAGGGACATGACATTATTATTCTGACTGACAATGACAAAACTGGCGAAACCTATGGGAAAACTGTTGCAAAAAATGTGAGCAGAATTGCGAAATCTGTTAAGATTGTTTCAGCAAAAACGATCTGGAGCGAATGCCCTAAAAAAGGTGACATTAGCGATATTGTAGAAACACTTGGACAAGATAAGACAATAGAGTTACTACTTGATGCAACTAGAAAAGCGAAATGTTATGTTGATATAAGTGACTTTGAAGAACTAATAGAGAATATGTCTGAACCGTTTTCACTCACTGCACTAACAACAAAAAAAATCTATGAATTTGAAAAAAAGCCTATTCGCTATGTCTGGTATCCATATATTCCGGCAGGAGATTATACTGTTCTAATGGCAGCAGGGGGAACAGGTAAAACATATTTTGCTTGTGGTGTTGCTGCAACTATTAGTAAAGGAGAAGCCTTGCCTGTTCCAGATGGATATGAAAGTAAAAAAGCAATCCCTCAAAATAGAAATGTTTTAATCATTTCAGCAGAAGACCGTGGTAGTGATATTGGAGAACGATTAATAAAAGCCGGAGCTGATGCAAATTCGGAATATATTCATGTAGTTGACAAAACAGCTTCTAATGGTTTTTTATTTCCGAAAGATAGTAATGACACCCCAAGAATTGATATTTTTGAAAAAACCATTCAGAACTGCAATCCAAATTTAATCATTATCGACCCATGGCACGCATTTTGTCCACCTGAAATTGATGTGAACAGAATCAATCACGTTCGCCCAATATTTCAGACTATTTCCGCTATCTGCGAAAAATACGATTGTGGATTGATATTGATTTCTCATGTCAACAAAAAAGCACAGGAAAATGCTAACAATGCTGCATTAGGAAGTGTTGACCTTGTGAATGCTAGTCGAAGTGCATTAACAGTCATATCAGATGGCAGAGATAAAACTAATCGCCTTGTGGTTCACACGAAAATTAATCACGCCGCACATGGTCAAACTGTCAAATTTACAATTGATGACAATGGCTTCGCATGGAATGGATTTGAACCGAATCTAACAAAAGATACTCTTGAAGAAGCCGCTAAACTACATAGAAAACCTACAGACCTAATACGAGACACGCCGGACTATACAGAGATGAAAAAAGAACTGCTGGAACTTATCACTGAATTAGCAGAACATGGAAAGGAAACAAAGATAGCTTACCAACAGTTAGAAAGTATGTTTGAAGATGAAACTTTTGGGAATCTAAACGCACAAGAGAAAAAGAAGTTGATTGAACAAATAGCACAGTCAGAAGCATTCCGGAGCAGAGGAATGACCTTAATAGAGTATAAAACAGGGTGCAAATATGTAGATACTACTGGAAAAGTCAAATACGGTAGAGGATTCATAATCAGTCGCATGGTAACAGGTGGGGAAATGGCTTCTGCGATGCCTAAGAAATAATAATAGTAAAACCTGTAACAAAATCTGTTACAGGTTTTATCAATTGCAATCCTCTTGAGTGTTCCGCAAGTCTGTAAAATTTATAAAAATATTGTCTAAAAACATCTTAATATAGTCATTTTTTTAATTTTACAGACTTATCTAATTTGTAAAATTAATAATTTTAATTGCAAGTTTTAGAGAGGAAATAAGTAAAAGTTAAGAATAGAAAACGGCTATATTCTTTGAAGAATATACTTTTATTTATTTTTTTTATAAATATAATAATAAAACAAACTTTTACAGACCTTCCGCCACTCTGTAAAATTTCTACTGTAAAAAAATTATGTGAATATAT
>CAMWOX010000273.1 GCA_947175975.1 uncultured Ruminococcus sp. | reverse complement strand
GCATACTCTGTTCCAGATCTACACATTCATCCGAGAATTTCTGTACTTCCTGTTTCTGTCTGGAAAATGCCCGGATCACACGGACACCATCCAAATTTTATCCGGTATGCCTTGCAATCGTATCTAATTTTTTCTGCGTTTTACTATATAACGGGATTGTCTTGTGCATGACAAAATATAATAATATTCCTACAAGTGCAGCAATCATCACAAAAATCAAAGCGATCTGGGGATCTTTGAGAAATACCATCACGATTGCACCGATGACCAAAAATGGCGCTCTTGATGCTAATCGGATAAACATATTCACACCGGACTGCGATGCTGTGACATCATTGGTAATCCTATTAATGAGTGTAGAAGTACCAAGCTTATCCAGTTCTGTACAGGACAATTGATTGATATGCTGATATAACGCCAAGCGGAGATCCGCTCCATACTGGAAAGCACATCTTGCAGCAAGATATTGACAAGTCAGTGCAAAACCCATACCGCAGATACCCAGAACAATAATTAAAACACACATTCTGGCAATATAGCCTGTGTCCTGCTGGGCAATTCCATAATCAATAATTTTTGCCATTACTTTTGGCACTAACAGCTCAAAGATCGCTTCCAGTAATTTCAGTGTTGGTCCAAGAATCAGCTCCAGTTTGTAAGGCTTTAGAAATTTCAACAATTTCTGCATAAGAGCAGTTTCTCCTTTCAAGTGATCTGGTAATTTTTCAGCCTTTGGTCAGTTTCTGGTATCGTTTCATGAGTTCGGCAACGCATTCAGATTCTGTGATGGTGCGGTCAAAGCCGTAAGTCTCCATGACGGCAAAATCATTCTGCTGATGGGCTTTTCGCAATTCCGGAGGCATCGTCAGCTCGTCGTAAAGGTCGGCAAGCGAGCAATCGGGATATCTGGCACGGGCATTTAAAATAGCCTGTGCGGTTTTCTCGATTTTCTTTTTCTGTTCGTCGGTTGGCTTGCACCACGGAAAATTATTATACACGATTGTATTCGAGTAGCTGTAATCACTCTTTAAACGTCCGCAGACGGTTTTTGTCCATGCCATATGTACATTAGAAGTCAATACACCAAATAAATATAATTCTGCATTAGCGACCATAAACAGCTTATCTCCTGCAATAACTTCTGCTGAAAGATAGTCAATTGGAATATATCGTCTGTTTTCTGATGAAACTTTAGGTAATGCAACATATCCTGTCTTTGATTCTTTGATTTCATCAAATAAAGTTGGGGTATCAGCTTTTTTTCTTGTAGCATCTTTCTTACTTGCAAGTCGAAATGCTCTGACTTTTTCAACACGTTCAAGAACTCTTCGACATTTTTTTAAATCAGTAGGGTTTGCACCCACAAGCCACAAACAGTATCGAGGTTTTCTTTGAATAAAATCTTTTCCCATCATAAAAGGACGGATAAATTTTTCTGCCTGTGGTTCTTCTTTCAAAAGCTCATTCTTTTCTTCTTCTGTTAAAATCAAAAATCCACCCTCAGCCGGCTTTCCTCCATTCTGCATTATCGGAACATCACAAAGGGCTTTAGTTCTACTTTCAATAAAAATTGTTTTCGCATCAATCAAATAAGGACTGATATTTTTCACAACCTGAAATCTATCTGAGCTATATAGTTTTCTTTCTTGCGGATTTTCTGCTGTACTAAATCCAACTATTACACAATGTACATGTGCTTTTAGGCTTGCCTCACTGTCCCACCGAAACGTACGATATGCAAAATCAATATGAATCCCGAAACGGTCAAACAATGGTTTCCAAACACTCGCCACTTGTTCACCCTGCGTGATAGAATTTGTCGAAACAAAAGCTGTTTGGGTAGCTGTATTCTGCATCAGTTGACATGCTTTGAAATACCAACCGGATACATAATCAATCTTTCCAGCGGTCTTGTAAGGTTTGCCTTTCTCATCAATATAGATGCTTAAAATATCCGCTTTTTGTTCTTTACTTTGCAATGAGTAGCCAACAAATGGTGGATTCCCCATAATATAGGATAAATTTTCTTTCGGCACAACATCCGCCCAATCGATTCTTAATGAGTTGCCCTCAATAATATTCGCATAGGATTTTAACGGCAGGAACTCAAGATTCACATCCATAATTTCCTCAGTTTCCTGCATCATCTGGGATTCAGCAATCCAAAGAGCAGTTTTTGCAACAGTTACTGCAAAATCGTTAATTTCGATCCCATAGAATTGGTGGATTCCCACTTGAATCAGTCCATCCAAGCTAAACATGCCCTGTCCACCTGTTTCCGCAGAAAGTGCCTGATTTTCAAGTCGCCGAAGCGATATGTAAGTTTCTGTGAGAAAATTTCCAGATCCACAAGCCGGATCTAAGAATGTAAGGGATGCCAGTTTTGCCCGGAAATCTTTCAACTTCTGATTCCGGTTTTTCACAACTTTCAAGGATTGAATTTCAGCCAGTTCTTTTTTCAGATCATCTAAAAACAACGGATCAATCACTTTGTGAATATTCTCAATACTAGTATAATGCATTCCGCCGGAACGTCGTGTTTCAGGATTCAGGGTACTTTCAAACACAGCTCCGAAGATTGTCGGACTGATTTCAGACCAGTTAAAGGCATTACTTGCTCCATTTAGCAATAAATTAACAATTTCCTCAGTAAATCGTGGGATTTCTATATCTTCATCTGCAAACAATCCGCCGTTGACATATGGGAAT
>CAMWOX010000272.1 GCA_947175975.1 uncultured Ruminococcus sp. | reverse complement strand
TGCCGTTCTCTTTGGCGAGATTTAAAATTACTTCGGGAGATTCTGCCTGTCTTGCTTTTTCAAGCAACTCTGGTGTTAATTTATTTTCCATAAATACCTCCATCATTTTTTCTTGTAATTGTCGGGATGGACACAGACCGTTCTTAAGCCTTTTGTATCGCAGTACCTACAAAAAAAGCATTGATGGGGCATTTCGATGTTTTCACAGGTTACAAACCGCTTGCAGCCATATACAGGTGTTACCACAAGCTGCCCGTCATCTGTGTAGCATCCACCGCCGGAAACATTGTCCAGTTCGTCGTCGGACAGTTCGCCGGTTTTTGGGGATTGTCCGTGGAGTTCTGAGAAATACTCCCTTGCTTCGTCCTGCGTGAGTGTCATGCCGTTTTCTTTTGCGAGAGCCAGAAGCTCTTCTGGAGATTTCGCCTGTCTTGCCTTTTCGATCAGCTCCGGCGTTAATTTGTTTTCCATCAGAAAACCTCCTTTATTTCTTGTAGTTATCAGGGTGATTGCACAACATACGCACACCCTTATTGCTTTTGTATTTGCAACCGCTACAGGTTCTGTCACAGTAACATGATGGATCTGAACTTGTAAATACAACAACATATCCCGGGTGTGTATCTGGACTACCGCATTTTTTGCACCGATACCGGTAACAGGCATAACCGGCAGTAACAACAAGTCGTCCGTCTTTGTAATAGCATCCACCGCCGGAAACATTGTCCAGTTCGTCGTCGGACAGTTCGCCGGTTTTTGGGGATTGTCCGTGGAGTTCTGAGAAATACTCCCTTGCTTCGTCCTCCGTAAGTGTCATGCCGTTCGCTTCTGCAAGAGCGATCAATTCTTCACTGGATTTTGCTTGCCTTGCCTTTTCGATCAGCTCCGGTGTCAATTTGTTTTCCATACTATACTCCTCCTTTCATTTTGCGGACACATCACAATAACCGTCTCCACATTTAAACGCAAGGTGTATACAAGAACCGCAGCGATAGTTGCTGATAGACGGCTCAAGCGACCAAAGCGACCTCAGTTTATGGTGGTCGTCACGAATGAATACACCATTAGTTGAGCTGTTCTGCTCGTATTGTCCCGTAAAGCAGTTGCATCCGCAGGTTACAATCGTATATTCTTTTCCGCCCACCGTAGTATGACACCCGCCGCCGGCAACGTTGTCAAGCTCCTCGTCGGACAGTTCGCCGGATTTATTACAGGATTCCTGTAACTGTGCAAAATAATCCTCTGCTTCGTCCTCTGTGAGTGCAATGCCATTCTCTTTTGCAAGAGCAAGCAGTTCTTCACTGGATTTTGCTTGTCTTGCCTTTGCAATCAGCTCTGGTGTGAATTTGTTTTCCATCTTGTTCTCTCACTCACTTTCCGCTTAATAAGCAGTATCCTGTACCGCCTTTGAATCTAAGATACACACACCAACCGCATCTCCCTGGCTTTGTAAATGCTCTCCATGCGTTTTTGTAACCCTTGACAGGAGTTCTTTCCTCATCTTCTCGATAATACGCACAACTGTGATAGCTCGTAACAACTGTGTATTGTATTCCGTCCACTTTGACGTGGCAACCACCGCCGGAGACGTTGTCGAGTTCGTCGTCGGACAGTTCGCCGGACTGGTTGCAGGATTCCTGTAACTGTGCAAAATAATTCTCTGCTTCATCCTGCGTGATTGTGATGCCGTTTGTTTCTGCAAGAGCGATTAACTCCGCAACGGATTGGGTTTGCCTTGCTTTTCCAAGCAACTCTGGTGTGAAATTATTTTCCATAACTACCCCCTATAGTTTTTTCTATCCGATACAGACGGAATCCGAAAAATTGCAAGTTCCGGTTTCCGCCGTATCGTCAATTTTTTCAGTAAAATTATTTCAGCGAGTTCAGATAGTCCATATTAATCAGACTGCTGTCAAATTCAAGATTGGGATTGAGATCGAGTGAAGACGAATTATGCAACAAATTGTTCATCATGTCTATTTCGTTTTCCTGTTCCGGAGTGAGATCAGGGACAATAAGTTCCTCCATTGGTCTGATGAAATTCTTGAAATCCTCAAGATATGTAACACCGCCTGCAACCTGATCCAGCTCTTCGTCATCAATTGGCATTCCTGCCATGTTTCCAAAATCTGCCATAAAATTTCCTCCTTGTTAAAAATTATGCTCCGGCTTTTGCCGTATTGTCAAGTCTTTGCCGTGCGACTAACTCCGCAAAATATCCCCCCTTTGCTATCAATTCGTCAAATTTCCCGTCCTCCATGATTTTACCCTTGTCAAGTACAATAATCCTGTCACACTGCTTGATCGTAGAGAGCCTGTGCGCAATCACAATCCTTGTGCATTTCAGATTGTCAAGAGATTCCGAAACGGTTTTCTGCGTAAGATTGTCAAGTGCTGACGTAGCCTCATCAAACATCAGTATTCTGGGCTTGGGAGCGATCGCACGGGCAATCATGATCCGTTGCCGCTGACCGCCGGAAACACCGCCCGAACCCTCAGAAATGATCGTGTGCATCCCCATGGGCATGCGCCGGATATCCTCAGCAATCCCCGAAAGCTCCGCCGCATGCCAGGCATCATCCATTGTAAGCCACGGTGCAGAGATCGTAATATTTGAGAAAATATCTCCGGAAAACAACTTGCCGTTCTGCATAACAACGCCGATATTGCGCCGCAGAGATTTCAGATCGACCGTTGCAATATCTTTTCCATCAAAATAAACAGCACCTTTCTGTGGTGTTTCAAAGCCGAGCATAAGCCGCAT
>CAMWOX010000271.1 GCA_947175975.1 uncultured Ruminococcus sp. | reverse complement strand
GGAAATCTTCCTGTTCGAGCAGATGTACAAGCAGTTTCAGAACATTCATAGAATCAGACAGTGTGATCTTGCTGTCCTGATCAGTGTCAGCATTTGTCTTACCGGATTCTGAAATTTTATCGACACCGACATAGACCCTGTTCATGAGAACAACATCTAGGATTTCTATTTTGCCGTTTCCGTCCGCATCGCCCCAGAGGATTTCCGGATCGATTTCTGAATCTGTTGTATCCTGGTTTCCATCCAGTGCGACAAACTTCCGGTTATATTTTTCAGCATATGCTTGTGCGGTAGAATCCGGATAGCCATAGATCACTGCTGTTTTGCTAATTGTAGAGTCAGCATTACCATTAAAAAAATCACCATTAATTTCACAGTCTGCATTCAGGATTGTGATAGATTCCAAGGAAGAACAGTCATAAAATGCCTGTTCTCCAATACTTGTGACACTCTCTGGGATTGTAATAGATTCCAAAGCAAAACATCTATAAAATGTACGATCCCCAATTATCGGAATACCATCCGGAATTTTGATAGATTTCAAAGCAGTACAGTAACAAAATGCATCAGATCCAATACTTTTGACACTGTCCGGAATTATGATAGTTTCCAAGGAAGGACAGCTCCAAAATGCCGTGTTCCCGATACTTGTGACACTATTCGGAATTGTGACAGATGTCAAAGAATCACAGTCATAAAATGTCCAAGGTGCGATACTTGTGACACTATCTGGGATTGTGATAGATTCCAAAGCATAACAGTCAGAAAATGCATTAAACCCGATACTTGTGACACTATTCGGAATGATGATAGATTTTAAAGAAGAACAACCCCAAAATGCTTCACTTCCAACACTTGTAACATTCTCTGGAATTATGATAGATTCCAAAGCAGCACAAGATTTAAATGCAGAGCTTTGAATACTTGTCACACTATCCGGGATTGTGATAGATGTCAAAGAAGAACATCTATTAAATGCATGGTCTCCAATATTTGTGATGCTGTTTGGGATTATAATAGATGTCACGGAAGAACAGCCAGAAAAGGCATACCGTTTAATACTGGTAACAGGCAGTCCCAAGATTGTATCAGGGATGATGATTTCGCCTTCTGCGGATACGTTACAATCCGTGATTTCTACATGATCCTCATAAACTTCATATCCCAAACCTAATGTTGCAGTCGTATTCATAGTGACAAGATTTTCAAGATTCACAGCATCCGCAACGACATTTCCCAGAACTGACGCTGACGAAACAGCAAATGCCATACAAACAACACCGGAAATAATTTTGCAAAATTTCATTTGATTTGCCCCCTAATTTATAATCAACTTTCTTATTGTAACACTATTTTACAATTCTGTCAAGAAATTCTAAAAATCCGGTGTTTGAATATCAAAAACACCGGACTTTATCTTTATTTTTTCAATCAGGATTCCGCTACAATCGGGAAATCTTTCTGTTCAAGCAGATGTACAAGCAGTTTCAGAACATTCATAGAATCCGACAGTGTGATCTTACTGTCCTGATCGGTGTCAGCATTCTGTTTGCCAGATTCGGAGATCTTGTCCACACCTACATACACTCTGTTCATGAGAACAACATCCAGGATTTCTATTTTGCCGTTTCCGTCCGCATCGCCCCAGAGGATTTCCGGATCGATTTCTGAATCTGTTGTATCCTGGTTTCCATCCAGTGCGATAAACTTCTGGTTATATTTTTCTGCATATGCCTGTGCAGTTGAGCCCTCATAGCCACGAATGACAGTTGTTGTTGGTAAGCTTAGCGTATATAACATTATTGTATTCATGCCTAAAAAAGTAATCGACTCTAAATTTTTATCACCGTTAAAAACTTGTGCTCCAATTGTTTCTACAGTAGACGGAATTGTAATCTCTGTCAAATTTGTATTATTAATAAATGCCTCATGTTCTATTGTTTTCAAACCCTCTGGCAATGTAACTGTAGTCAAATCGCAACTATAAAAAGCATATGCTCCAATGCTTTCTACACTGTCAGGAATTTTTATCTGCTCTAAACTACTACAATAAGCAAACGCATAAGAACCCATGGTTTTCAATGTTGATGACAATTCTACGATTTTCAGATTGGAACACCCTGCAAAACCGTTAGAACCTATTTCAGCGACACCCTCGCCCATAGTAACAGTTTCTAATGCTTTGCACTGAGCAAAACTACTACCGCCAATGACTAACTCATCACCACCAAGAAAATTCACAGAACGTAAATTAGGATTTTCCGGAAATCCCCAATCTATTTCTTTCAGCGTAGCAGGGAGTGTAATTTCTTCAAAACCACAGCCTCTAAAAGCTTCCTGCCCAATTTCTTCCAGACCCTCATTAAATGTAGCAGTTGTCAGATTTGTACAACCTGCAAAAGCTGCCTTTCCAATACGATATACATTCGCACCAAGAACTAAATTCGTAATGGTTTTTTTGCTCTGAAAAGCACCGTCGGCAATTCCGATTACAGGAACAACAGTACCGTCTGCTTTCTGAAATTCATCCGGAACAACAACCCAGATTTTTTCTTCTGTGGCACTGTCTACAATCACATAATCATCAAAAATACGATATCTTAAGCCATCTGTGCCATCCTCGGTAGTGTAAGCATAGGCTGTCAGACTTGTTGAAATCTGATCCGGCAATAATTCCGCACCGGAACACATGAGTAAACCAGCCACGAGAATTGCAACAGATTTGCTTGCAAATTTCTTCATAATTTCCCATCCTTTCAAGTTATTAGAAT
>CAMWOX010000270.1 GCA_947175975.1 uncultured Ruminococcus sp. | reverse complement strand
CAGTCATACTAGCTGTAGAGAGGGCTCGTGTGCGCGGAGATGTGTATCAGAGTCAGTTTTATTATAGCATAAATCCATTCGGATTGGCTATTCGCAATTTTCACAAAATCATAGTACAAAATAGCCTGGTTTTCGACAGATATACTATAAATTCCATGCAGAAATCCGATTAGTTTTATTATAGCAGAAAAAATCAGAAATTGCAAGCCTGATTTTAAAAATACTTGCGATTAGGAAAATATCCCAAAATAAATCCCCTATATCGGCAAAATACAGGGGATTTGACAGGATATTTTATATGACTTATGATTGATTATTGATGATTTGTTACATCCTGCTTTTTCTGTTTTACGCAAATCATAACTGCCGTGATAACCAGCGGCATCATACTGATAACGCCAATATACATAGGCCCAAGAATGGCTTTGCCTGCATATTCCGGTTTTGTCAGATAGCCAAATATGGTAAACGCATTAACTGCACCGTGCAACAGAGACGGTAACCAGATGGTCTGTGTCTTTTCATAGACATAATCATGCAGAATCCCCATCATGACACCAAACACGCAGAATACAGGCAATCCCAGTACAGGTGCGCCAATATAATCTTGCCCATATTCATATCCGGCAAGAAGCATAACCGGCCAGTGCCACATCCCCCAGACCGCACCACCAACGATGCGACCCCTGTTCACACCGAGCCGTTCTTTCAGATACGGATACATGACACCTCTCCAGCCGACTTCTTCCCCCAGTGCCATAAACATATTGAAAAACGGCGCAACGGTAACTGCCAGAATGGTAGTTATTGCGAAATACATCGGAATTGTAATCCCCTGTGCTTCAAACTGTTCCAATGCTCCCTGCTCTTTCAGAATGCTATACACAGTCTGGAAGTCAGAATCAAACGCATCCGGAAACACTGCAAAAAACAATCCTCCGCCGATGCTGCTCAGCAACGCCGGCATCCAGAGCGCAAAGAATATGTACCGGATTTTCCCTTTCAGATGCGGAATCCACCCCATCCCCCGGAACGGGACTCTTGCAATCACTGCACCCAGGAAAGGCATGTACATGCAGATCATCAGAATCACAGAGAATGCCACGTGATTTCCATTATTTGAGAACACACTTCCCACAATCTGCAGAATCCAGGCAAGACCAAAAGCAAAAGCCAGATAGATCTTGAATTGTTTGTGACTCATTTCAATTTTATCCATGATAAAATTCTCCCTTTGTTCATCTTGATATAGCCTGAAATTTAATCTTTATCATCCTTGTGCTGATAGGCATAAAAACCGGCAGAAACACAGGGGATGCAGACAACCAGGAACAACAGAACAATGCCGCATAACAGCGATAAATCCAGAATCATTGCCAGCAACAGGAAAAGCAAATAAAAAATTCCAAAAATCACTAAAAGCTTCCCGGCAAATCTGTGTGTCATTCGCCAGCAGGTCTCATTTTCGAGTGTCCACTTCAGCCGGAATCCCATGAGACTATTCGGTTGGATAACCGGCATGTAATTGCCCATTACAATATACAACAGTCCCACACTCCCGAACAGAATCCAAGCAAATACACCGGAGTCCAGCTGATCTCCGATCTGCACACCGGATCGCATAGTAAACAGGACATCCCAATGAAGCACAATAAAATACAGGCTCATGGCAAACTGAAGAATCCTGGCATATTTTGTATTTTCCTCTTTCGCATATTTCCAGATCAAAGGATATCCGATACATGACAACAACGGCAGGATTGCCGTAAACATCCCGATCCAGCGAGAACCCATGTTATCACAAACCCAGTTCAGATCAAAATGCACCGGGACAGTTTCCGGGAGCTGCAAAATATACAGCAAGCTGATGATGACATTGACAATGGCAATTATCCAGGATATTATGTTAATTTTATTCTGTTTCATAATTTTCCTCCTCTTGAGACTGACCGAATATTTGAGCAATTGTTTTCAGGAAATCCTGAAACACTGTTGTATTCAGTCGATATGTAATCGTCTGTTTTTCCTTGTGAGCTAGAATCAGATCTGTTTCACGCAGGATTTTGAGATGATGGGAAATTGTTGCACCAGAAACGCTGAAATTTGCACAGATCTCTCCGGCGGTGAGATCTTTTTTTTGCAGGAGTGTCAGGATTTCTCTTCTGGTAGGATCAGCAAGTGCATTCCAGACATCTTTCATGGGATCACTTCTTTCTGAATGATATTTAGACAATAATCTAAATACTAATTTTAAAAACAACCCGGCTACCGGGTGATTTTAGTATTTAGATTTTCATCTAAATAGAGTATAGCATAAATTTTTCACTTTGTCAATAGATTTTTAAAAAATATTTTGAAATTCATAAAAATACAAAAAATGCCATCTGATAACAGACGGCATTTTTTTAACCATTCACATCATGTTTCCATCAATCCAGCATTCTGCAAAGCGGTAATAATCGCATTCACCTGTGTTGCAATTTCCCCAGGTGTTACACTAACTGTTGTTAATGTAGCAACAGCGGCAGCAGGTGTTATTGTACCTTCTTCCCCTGCCGGACCTGTTGCACCTGTTGCACCAGTCGCACCTGTTGCACCGGTCGCACCTGTTGCACCTGTTGCACCTGTTGCACCTGTCGGACCAGTTGCACCGGCTAATCCGGCTGCACCAGTTGGACCTGTCGGACCAGTTGCACCAGCTAATCCGGCTGCACCAGTTGGACCTGTCGGACCAGTTGCACCAGCTAATCCGGCTGCACCAGTTGGACCTGTCG
>CAMWOX010000269.1 GCA_947175975.1 uncultured Ruminococcus sp. | reverse complement strand
CACCATGCCAAGGAAGAAGGTGTGGAATTTCTGACGCTCCAGAATCCGGTAAAAATTCTGGGAGATGAAAACGGACGTGTATCCGGCATCATCTGTCAGAAGATGGAACTTGGTGAAGCGGATGCCAGCGGCAGAAGAAGTCCTGTCCCGATCGAAAACTCTGAATATGAACTCCCGGTTGATACAGTTATCATGGCAATCGGTACATCACCGAATCCCCTAATCCGCACAACAACGCAGGGACTGCAAGCTAATCAAAGAGGTTGCTTGATTGTGGATGAATCCATGATGACAACCAAAGATGGTGTTTATGCCGGCGGTGATGCTGTGACAGGTGCAGCAACAGTAATTCTGGCAATGGGTGCAGGAAAAGCTGCTGCGAAATCCATTCATGAATATATTACTGCAAAAAATAATTAAAAATGAAATCATATCTGGAGGTAAGATTTATGAAAGCCAAAAAAATCATCAAAAAACTGGCTCTGCTGATCAGCACTTTTGCTGTCTATACTATGAGTACGGTAACAGCATTTGCAGAAGATGTTGCTGATACAGCTACCACCGCAGAAGAACCCTCTGCATGGGGTACGCTGATTTCTACATTTCTGTTGCCAATTCTGTTATTAGTATTTCTGTATTTTATCATGATCCGTCCGCAGCAGAAACAGGAAAAAGCCACACGGGAAATGCAGAAAAGTCTTTGTGTCGGTGATGAGATTGTTACAATCGGCGGCATTGTCGGCATTGTGCTGAAAGTCAATGAAAGCACGGAAACAGTTGTGATTGAAACTGGCAGCGATCATTTTAAAATTTTGATGAAACAGGATGCAATCAAGGAAAATATCACTGCAATGGAATCCGCAGAAGCAGAAAAAGCAAAATCTGCGAAAAACAAAGCCAATGCACTTAGTGTCGGAAAACCCAAAGACGAATAATTCTTGAAAGATCCTGCATAGACTGTATCATGAATAAAGGCGGTGATACAGTTGCGGCATTTCAGTATCTGGAAATCCAGGACAGGAAAATACCTGCTCCCGACACTGGAGGGAATCATATATCTTTCTGGCGGTGGACTGCTCTGTGCCGGACTGCTCATGATCAATACCATTCCGGCAGTTATCATGACCTGGCTGATGCATGTACTCTGGAGCATGAGTGCGTTCTGTTCCGGTCGGAGAGCCGGTTTTCATGGCAGAACGCATGGAATCCGGACAGGTTTTATTTGTAGTACCATATTATGCATGATACTATTCGCAGGCTGTTTGCTCTTGCAGGAAGAATTGACAAAACGCTTACTGATTCGCTGTTTGCTGATATTTCCATCCGGCATAGCAGGCGGTATTTGCGGTGTGAACACGAAACTGAAAAAACCGCCCTATTAAAAGATAAACTGCCCTTTCAGGGGAGGAATTATGATTTTATGAAAGAAAAGAAAAAAAACAGATCCCCACTCATAGTCTTACTCAGTATCTCTGTTCTGCTGACAGGGTGCGGATTTCAGGAGATCGAAAATCCGGAGTCAGATTCTCAGATCCATATTGCAACCATTCCTCAGCAGGCAGAACATGCAGCACCGAAACCTGCACCGACAACAGAAACAAAATCTGAAACAGAGAATTTTTCGGAAACTGCCATAGAAAATAAAGAAAGGCCAGAATTGGAAACAGAGGCTGAATCAGAAACAGAACCAGAAATTGCACCTTATTCTGATTATGATTTCGAAAAAGCAGTCTTTGCTGCACTTCTGGATGGCTTATGCAGTAACACGGATTCACCGACATTCGTTATGGCGGATGTTGACAGGGATCATTATGCAGAATTTATGATCTCTATTCCTGTTTCAGAAACTTCCAGTCAGAATATTGTCCTGGAAAGTGCAGTTTCTGCCGGTGTCTATTATTATGATGCTACCGGAATACAAAATGACTTTTTTGTGATCGATCCGGAACAGAATCAGGTATTTCTGAACGAAAATACCTGTTCTGAAGAGGGTAATATTATCTCCAGAGAGTATTTTGAATGGCAGAGCAATCAATGGGAAACAGTTTCCCTGTTGTATGGCAATCACTGCTACTGGAACAATGCCAATGTCAGCACAGACGAGTTTTATACAAATGCTGAAAAATTAATAGATGTCTTCCAACCGGAAGATGTTTTCAATATTTATCTTTCCGCTGAAATGAAAGAAGTCACAGATGCATTCTATCAGTATTTATCCAAATACTACAAGCCATCAAAACCGATTACAGCGGATATTAACGGTGACGGCATGTCGGAACAGATCATTTTTGTGCAGAATCTGTCAAAAAACTGGATCGGCAATGTCCATAATCTCTATGAGACAGATGGCGTTCTTGATACAACAGGACTCAGTGCCATGCATACAACTTGCTTTGTACTGGATTATGTTGGCGAATCTGTCCGCATCCGTTCCGAAAATTTTGACCGGAAATATCAGTTTGAAGAATCCGGCGGAATGCTTTGGGCATATAGTGATACCAATGCCACGCAGACGATCCAGTATACAGATAGCCTTGACGGACTTGGTAAGCATTTCATGTCTGTGATGTGGGGATAATTTTTTCTGAAAATCCTCTTGCATTCTATGACGAAATATGCTATAATAAAGAAAACGAGTCCTGCTCGTCAGAAATGGAGGTAAGAAATTCTATGAAGCATGTTATGACTCTCAATCAGGCAAATCTGGTAGAAAGTGCAAAAAAAGGCGGCTGCGGCAAGCGCCAGGCTTCCTGCCAGTCTGCGTGCAAGACTTCCTGCACAGTTGCAAACCAGAAA
>CAMWOX010000268.1 GCA_947175975.1 uncultured Ruminococcus sp. | reverse complement strand
ATAATAAATCCTAAGTGTATTTTGCAGCGGATTTCTGAAGTGGGGTGGTTCTATGTGTGTATGAAAATAAGGATTTGTTGTAAAAATAGCCAAAGAAACGTTTTGAAACATACAGAAAGTGAGAAATCTATTTATGCAAAGAGAAAAATTGAAATCAAGGCTAGGCTTTATTTTATTGTCAGCCGGCTGTGCCATCGGAATCGGTAACATCTGGCGTTTCCCGTATGTTGTCGGAAATAATGGTGGTGGTATTTTTGTCCTGTTCTACCTGGTATTCCTGCTGATTATGGGTGTACCGCTTCTGAGTATGGAATATGCCATTGGACGGGCATCCGGAAAAAGCGTGATATGTGCTTATGACGAACTGACACCGGATAAGAAATTCTGGAACATTCACGGGAAAATTGCCTTATTAGGCAATTATGTTCTGATGATCTTCTATTCTTCCGTTTCCGGATGGATGGGTTATTACTTCTTTCAGTATTTAACCGGCGGTTTTGAAAATCTTTCCACGGAACAGGTCAGCTCCAGGTTTTCGGATCTTCTCGCTGATCCGGTCACAATGATGATCTGCATGCTGATTATGGTCGCAGGTGGATTCCTGATCTGTTCTATCGGATTGCAGAAAGGCGTGGAAGCAATTACAAAATACATGATGCTGATCCTGCTGGGATTGATTGTCGTGCTTGCGGTTCATTCTATGACATTACCAGGCGGCACAGAGGGCATTAAATTTTATTTATATCCGGATCTGAATAAAATTCAGGATGTGGGATTGCTTTCTGTTCTGGTTGCCGCAATGAATCAGGCGTTTTTCACATTAAGTATTGGTATTGGTGCTATGCTGATCTTCGGCAGTTACATGGATAAGGGAAAAAGCTTGCTTGGTGAGTCAATCACAGTCGCCGGACTGGATACGTTTGTAGCCGTCATGGCAGGATTAATTATTTTCCCGGCTTGTTTTGCTTACGGTGTAAATCCGGACAGTGGTCCAAGTCTGGTGTTTATCACGCTCCCGAATGTATTCAGCAATATGACAGGCGGCAGGATCTGGGGGACATTGTTCTTTCTGTTCATGACATTTGCGTCACTGTCCACACTGATTGCTGTATTTGAAAATATCATGGCTTGTTGTATGGATTATTTTCACTGGAGCAGAAAAAAATCAGCATTGATTAATTTCTTTCTGGTAGCTGTGTGTTCCATGCCGTGTGTTTTGGGATTCAATCTCTGGAGCAGTTTTCAGCCGCTCGGCGAGGGTTCAACTGTCCTTGACTTGGAAGATTTCATTGTCAGCAATTTAATACTTCCGATTGGCAGTATTTTTATTTTATTATACTGCGTTCTGAAATCCGGGTGGGGGTATCAGAATTATCTCAAAGAAGTCAACCGGGGTGACGGCTTGAAAATGACAGAAAACAAATGGATTCTCCGATATTTTCATTTTATTGTGCCGGTATTGATTGTCTTTCTGGTGATTTATGGAATTGCCGCTGTATTCGTATAACTATTATCTATAAAAATCTATCAAAAAAACAACTGCCGGAATGAATCTGTATTCCGGCAGTTATTTTTTAATTTTTTTGCATGCTGTTATGCCTAATAATACTCTGTTTAGAACTGGAATCCGGATCAGTAATTCTGTCACCAATGGCAGGAAAATTGCTGTGCCAACGGCGATGATCAAATAATACATCCCGAACGGCAAATTTAATTTTTCTATGCAGAACCAGCCTAGCAGTGAAATGATCGTATAATGCAACAGATAATAACTTTGACTCCGTGAAGTCATAAATGTTGTGAATGTATTCTGGAAATTGAGATATTTTCTTCCAATTCCAAATAATGCAATTGTCATCAACCATGCGTAAGCGTTGACAAGCAGATTTTGCAGAACAAAATCCGCCGCATAATTTCTTCCATAATATAAGATTGTGACGACAATTCCCAATATAATTGCCGGGATCGTCAGCCATATAGCAAATTTTTCAAGTCGTTCCTGAACGGATTCATTCGATAGAATATAATAGCCAAGCAGGAATGTAAAGCCATAGATTCCAAGCCGATAGATCGTCACATATGGCATAATCAGAACCATGGAGCTGAGCCAGACAGGAATTATCAATGCAATTAATACAGGAAGATTTGCTTTTTTGCCGAGTTCCAGTAGTTTCTGATTTTTATCCAGTTTCCGGATCAGCATTAAAATCAGACAAATCACAAATAATAACTGTCCGAACCACAAAGGACCTGTTCCGCTGAGGAGAATAATAATTCCCAGTACGAATTTTGGCAAGGCGTTCATATTCTCTTCATCCGGTGAATACAGCAAGCCAATATAACCAGTAATCCAGCCATAAGCGAACATTCCCGCAATGCAGGGAATAAAAATCCGGTGCGTTCTGTCTTTGATAAATTCTTTTCCCGAACGTTTTTGCATGGCATATCTTGCGGAACAACCTGCAATTGCAAACATCAAGATCATGAACCATGGATAGACAAATACCAGAAATGCGTCAAAACAGGGAATGCCCTGTGCTGTAAAATTAGAAGGCACACCGGAACAGTTGAAAATATAGAAAACGTGATAAATAATAACAAGAATCACTGTCATCCATCGGAGATTATCCAGAAAATATAATCTGTTCATATCATGATTCCTGTTCTTCCGGATCGTCCTGTCCGAGGATTTTATCGGCAAGTCCCTGCATGAAATCGGCTTTTACAAGCGCAATTCCTTTTTTCTTGTCGCAGAGTACAACAACAGAATCACCTGGCTGGATTTCAAACATATCTC
>CAMWOX010000267.1 GCA_947175975.1 uncultured Ruminococcus sp. | reverse complement strand
GATGCATGTACTGGCTTCACTTCGCACAAAGGGATTTGTCAGCGAAGAAAAATATTTTGAGCAGTCGACAGAGTTAAACCGAAAAATCGCCAAATTACAAAAGGAAATGAAACTTTTAACAAAATCTGACGAAGATGATGAGATGCTGGAACAGATCAGTGAGTTGATAGATTTTCTGAAAATTCGTGAAATTATGATGACGGAATTGGAAGAAGAAACATTTTTATACATGATCGACAAAATAATCATCAAGAATCAGATCGCAGAATTTCATTTGTCCTGCGGTTTGAAACTGATGGAAACAATCCATTGAAATGAGGTGAATCCTATGCTAAACAGAAAAATCCCATTTGGGTACAGCATGGAAAATGGCAAAATTACGGTCAATTCCTCCGAAGTGCTGGCAGTCCTGACGATTTTCAGCCAGTATCTTGCCGGAGAGAGCCTGAAATCCATCGCTTCACAAATGAAAGTGCCTTATAGGAATGATGCTATGATCTGGAACAAGAACATGGTCAAACGGATTCTGGAAAATGAAAAATATCTCGGAAAAGATGGATTTCCGCAGCTCATCAGTGAAGAAATTTTTCAAGCAGTCAATCAGAAAAGAGTGAAAAAAGCCACTTCGCTTTGTGTCATTCCAAGGGAATTGCAGGAAATCAGAAATCTGACATTCTGTGAGGAATGTGGTCGCAGACTGTTCCGGAAAGGTGGCAACACTCATTCAGAACGGTGGGATTGATATAATCCGGAATGTAGTCAATTAGATTTCCGGCTGACAGATCAGATGTTGACAACTTCAATTTTAAATATTCTGAACACGGTAATTGCAAATCCAGATTTATTAGAAACTCGTGAAAATATAACAAATTATGTTCCGGATTCCAATGTTATCCGCCTGAAAAATGAAATCAATCACATGTTGGATCATCCGCAAATTGATGAGGAACGCATCAGAACTGCAATGTTCCGGCTTGCGGAAATGAAGTATCACTGTTGCAATAACAACGATATTCCGCAGAAAACTTTATTTTTAAAAATCCTGCTGGCTGACCAGGAACAATTACATACGCTTGATATTGATTTACTGAAATCCTGTGTAAAACGGATGACAGTAAATCATTTTTTTATCATAGAAATTGAATTTGTGAATGGCATAAAAATAAAAAATAGTATCGAAAGGAATCATCAACATGAACACAGCACCTAATGTAAAAATAATTCCGGCAAAGCAGATTACCCCTGAAAATCAGCATTTATACCATCAATTGCGGGTTGCGGCCTATTGCAGAGTCTCTACTGAACTGGAAGAACAGCAGAACAGCTACGAAGTCCAGATTGCATATTACACGAATCTGATTCAGCAGAAAAAGGAGTGGACACTGGTCGGCATATTCGCAGATAAGGGGATTTCTGGCACTTCCGCTGAGAAAAGAAAAGAATTCAAGCGTATGATCCGCATGTGTGAACAAAGAAAAATTGACTTGATTCTGTGCAAATCTGCAAGCCGATTCGCACGGAACACAGAGGACAGTATTCACTACATCCGGAAGCTGAAAAGTCTGGGAATCGGAGTAATTTTTGAGAAGGAAAATCTCAATACACTGGCAGAAAACAGTGAATTGATGCTGACTTTATACGGTACGTTTGCACAGGCAGAGAGCGAGTCAATCAGCAAAAATGTCACCCTTGGCATCCAGATGGGCTACAGACAGGGGAAAGTCCGGTACAGGTACAAGCATTGGCTTGGTTACCGAAAAGGGGCGGACGGTCAGCCAGAAATCATCCCGGAAGATGCCGAAACGGTAAAATTAATTTTTAAGCTGTTTCTGGACGGATATTCCGTGAAAGACATTGCATTACAGATGATTCAGAAAAAACGGCGAAATGCCGTGGGTATCCCGGAATGGAACAGCAACACCATACGCCGGATTCTGAGCAATGAAAAATATGTCGGAGATGCACTTCTGCAAAAAACATACACAATTGATTGTTTATCGCATAAAAGTGTGAAGAATAACGGCGAACGTCCGATGTATCTGGTATCGGACTGCCACCCGGCAATCATTGATCGGGAGACGTTCCAACTGGCACAACAGGAAATGGCAAGGCGAAATTCTAAGCGAAAAATTAGTGACAGGACAATTACAGAACGGGGCAAATATTCCAGCAAATACGCCCTTACTGAGCTGATGTTATGCGGAGAATGTGGCACGCCATACCGACGAGTGACGTGGAATGTTCACGGAAAAAAGCGGATTGTGTGGCGTTGCATCAGTCGGCTTGACCACGGAAACCGCTACTGTAAAAATTCACCATCCATTCACGAAGAACCGCTGCACAGAGCCATTGTCAATGCAATCAACACATACTATGACTGTCAGGAAGACATTAAAAAAATCCTGAAAAAGAATGTTGATATAGTCCTGCACCAGACGGAACATGATGAAATTTCAGCCATTGAGAAACGACTTTCTGAAATTGACAAAGCCAGAACTGATATGATTGGCTTGATTGTCGGAGGGACATTCGGAGAAGATGCGTTAGATGCTGAATTTCGGAAATTATTTGACGAAGAACAGCAACTTTGTGCTAAGTTGACAACATTGAAAGCCCAGAACCAAAATCTAAAAAATACAGAAAATGACATGGTAGAACTTGAGGAAAAAATTGACACCGCAGAATTTAGCATGAAAGAATTTGATAATGTGCTGGTACGGAAATTGCTGGAATGTGTCCGGGTTGTCGATCAAAATCATATTCAGGTGATTTTCAAAGGTGGTTACGAAATTTGTGCAGTGTTAGAA
>CAMWOX010000266.1 GCA_947175975.1 uncultured Ruminococcus sp. | reverse complement strand
AGTCACTTGTTCTATTGCATTAAAATCAAAATTTCTCATGATTATGATCCTCCCTTTGATTAAGCAGCTGTGCCTGTTCCAATTTCTTCAAACAACTGAATCAACGTGCCATCTTCGTCCTGTGGAATGGCTGTAAATTCAGGTTCAACCAGCGTGCCGGAATCAGGTGCAAAACTCAGTGTCGCACCTGCAGTGTTTCTGCCGACAATAACAACCCAAAGATCGCCATCTTTTTTGTCTTCATGATGGAAAATAACAACGTAATAACTGCCCTGTGCATTACCAACACCGCCAATTTTGGTAATTCGCACGCCGTCTTGTTCTGTGATTTTACAACGATCAATCAGTTTTTGCAGTGTCTCGCCGTTCCATGTGATTAAACCCATCTTCAAGACCGCTGTTTCCTCCGTTGTGATGACCTTGCGAACAATGCCAAAATCATCCTTTTCTTCGGTTGTTTCTTCCGAATATTCCAGGGTTGCACCGCCTTTGATGTGTCCTAAAAGATTATCAGCGATGCAGTATGATTTGATGGCATTCAGTGAACTAGGGATAGTATCAGCGTATGTTGTCAGATACACATGACCGCTCCCCAGTGTGATATTATCTTTTTTTCTCTTTGCTGCTACATTAGGCATAAATTATATTCTCCTTTTTTCGTAATAATCAAATTCGTAGATGACCTGATAACGCTGTACGTCCTGTATCCAGAACCTGTCCTGCTTCTCCCACTGCGTACCAGTATCAGAGATTGCTTGCTCTATAGCCTGTTCAGCGTTATCATCTGGCGTAGATTCGTACAATTCTATTGTGATCTGATGATGATACACAGCCACCAGCTTGTCACCGCCCAGCGTTTCAATATCATCTGTATAGACGGCATATGTTCCGGATGGCGGTTTTAAAAATCTCGCTTTCCGGAACTGAATGCCTGAATTTCTTAGAATATCAGTTACCATCTTTGACCGCCTTTTTTACATTTTCTTCAAATTCTGGTAATACTTTGTCACAAGCATTTTTCAGAAACGGATCGCCGTCATAATGTTCACCATTTGGCATAGGGTGACCATTCACAAGCAGATGTGTCAGACGGTGACACGGCGCTTTTACATGCCATGTATAAGTAGCAACTCCGATTCTCCCCTTTTCCTTTTTGCTTGCAATGCAGTTGACAAAATGCCGCCCATGATGCTTTGCATTGAATGGTGCTGTATCTTTTGTAATGCGGACAAGTTCATTTGTGGCTTTGGCAGCACATTTGTCTATTTTTGTTTCCACACTTTTTTGATACAATTCCAGCTGCTCCGAAATTGCATCACCGAGAGCTTCAGGACGGATCACCAGGTTATTGCTCATATAATTTCCCCACAATCCTGACAGTTTTGTGCTGTTCCAGATAATCATCATAGTCTATGACCTGGAATGTGTGTCCCCTGTAAATCAGTCTGTACAGCTCCGGCTGATAACAGATTTTTTCCAGTACCTGACAATACCGGAAATCAAAATTTAGTCGTGCAGGAAACTGATCCGCACCGGCGGCAAATGTCTGTGATCCGCCTGTTTTGTTTACCCTGGCATGAAGACGCAGAACTGTTTCCCATTCTTCCGTAGTTTCGTTTTGCTTCTGGAGTACAACGGGTTTGTCATATATCATAACAATTCTTCCTTTTTTCGTCTGAGTTCCAGTTTGAGTTGTAGTTCCAAAGTCTGAATCTGATAACGTTGGGCATTGGCTGATTTGGTGTTGGAAGATAACTGTAAATATCTTTCGTTGTAGGCATCTGCCGTATAGAGTTTTTGCAGATGTTTCAAACGTGGGTCATCGGGGAAATACTGAAATACATCATCCCCGATTGCACCCTTTAATACGGCATCCGCCATAGAAATTGCATCATTCACATTTGCAGTTATCATTTCATCAGCATAATCAATCCCGAGAAAATACAGTGCTTCTTCTGTCGTTAATGCCATATGTCTCTGTCAGTTATAAGCATCAAGCTTCAGCCTGCAATTGACATATGCCTGACTGTCCTTGATTTTCACATCTAAACGTTCCAACGCACGGATCAGAGTCAGATCCTCTTCGTAAGCGTTCAGCTGATCATCCCCAGAACCGACAGCGGCAATATCGGACAATTTGAGCTGTAATGTCTTACGATCAAAAAGCTTGACGGCTTCTTTGATATCGCCTGTAATCATCGGAACAAGCAGCGCAGAAACAACATAGTAATTGCTTGTTTTCGGGTTGCCAGCAGGATTTTCGACTTTTGTGTACTTGTATGGAGATTCTGCTGTACCAGACCCCGAACGTGTGTAGTACGTTGTGTCAGCCTTGACCGTTGTATCTTCTGTAGCAGAGTATTCGTTTTCCGTGGGCAAGTCCATGTTCGGGACAACGATCAGCGGAATCAGTTTTGTACCGATTGCCAGACGGTTAGGAAGCACCCCTGTAGGATCAGATTTCAGCAAATATCTGCCCTCGCTGTCTTTGAGTGTGTCTAGCCAGAACAAGCCATCATCATTGGTAATAATGCTGGAAGTATCAGCAAAAGCCTGACCAAGCGTTACAATAATCTCATGCTTCAGCTCGTCCAGCGAAGCAAACGTTGTGATTTCTTTGGTGTTCAGTGCTTCCAGAATCAAATGGTTATCGGTTACTCTGCTGGTGTCCCCGAGCCATTCCACTAAAATTTTGTTGATATTGGCATCAGAATCCGCCAACAGTTCATTGGTAACAGGCAGATAACCGCCGTATTTAGCGACATCATATGTCATAATCTCAAACTGTGGAGTTGTTCTTTTTCCAA
>CAMWOX010000265.1 GCA_947175975.1 uncultured Ruminococcus sp. | reverse complement strand
TCAGAAGCCAGTCGAGGGCATGGGACATTACGAACCTTTGCGGCACTATGCGGAAGTAAGAGTCCTGCTCGAACCCGGCAAACCGGGAAGCGGTCTGCAATTTTCCAGTGTCTGCCGGGAGGATGATTTAGACAGGAACTGGCAGAGATTGATTTTAACACATCTGAAAGAAAAACAGCATCTTGGTGTACTGACCGGATCACCTGTCACGGATCTGAAAATCACACTCACTGGCGGACGTGCGCACAAGAAACATACTGAGGGCGGCGACTTCCGGCAGGCGACTTACAGAGCCGTCCGGCAGGGACTCATGCAAGCGGAAAGTGTCCTGCTAGAGCCATTCTATCAGTTCCGGATTGAAATTCCCTCTTCCTGTATCGGAAAAATTCTCACAGATCTCCAGAACAAGGGAGCAACATGTGATCCTCCGGCATTACAGGGTGCTATTGCAACCCTGGAGGGAAAAGCTCCAGCGGCTGTCATGATGACTTACCGAACCATTCTGATGGAATCCACCAGTGGCAGAGGGAAATTATCCTGCATCCCCTGCGGCTATGCACCTTGTGCGAATCCGGATGCCATTCTGGAGAAAATAAACTATGATCCGGAAGCAGATCTAGATAATTCTCCGGATTCAATCTTCTGTTCCCATGGAGCAGGAAATCTGATCAAATGGGATCAGGTGCAGAATTATATGCATACAGAAAGCATTCTGAAATCACAGAAAGAAATAAAAATTTCTGAACCTGTAAAACCAGTCCGACAGGCTTATACAGGCAGTCTGGAACAGGATGCAGAACTCATGAAGATTTTTGAACAGACTTATGGAGAGATCCGGCAGAAACAGCAGGATTCTCGGGATCAGAGAAATTTCCTGCATACGGAGAAAAAAAGCAGATCTGTCAGCATACAGACTGTCCGGCAGCCGGAATATCTGCTTGTGGACGGCTATAATATTATTTTTGCATGGGATTTTCTGAAAAAAACAGCATCCGAGAGCCTGGATGCGGCAAGAGCAGAACTGATCCGGATTCTGAGTAATTACCAGGGCATGAGACAATGCAAAGTAATCCTGGTCTTTGATGCTTACAAAGTCAAGGGAAATCCCGGCAGTGTGACGCAAAATGGCGACCTAAGTATTGTCTACACAAAAGAAGCGGAAACGGCAGACACTTATATTGAACGTGTGACACATGAATTAAGCCATGATCAACAGGCAAGAGTCAGAGTTGCCACTTCTGATGGTATGGAACAGATGATTATACTTGGCAACGGTGCTTACCGGATGAGTGCGGAAGAACTCCGGCTTGCTATACTGGAAGCAGAAAAAGAAATCCAGAATTATTTAAAATATCAGAGCAAAGAATAAAGAATAGAGTAAGGAGTGGTTCGTATGACTTGTACCCACTGCGGTGCTAATCTGATTGATGAGAAAATATGCCCCTATTGCCGCTGTCGTGTGGAAATTCCTGCGCCTGCGCCTGATCCCCGGAATCATACCAGAATGCCGGGGAATCCAGCAAGACCTGTTTCACAGCTTCCTGCAAGGGCAAATCCCATGCCGCCTATGATACCAGTACAGAATCCGCATTACAAAAAACCAGCCTTGCTGATGTGTCTGCTAGGATTTATCGGGATTGGCGGTATTCACAGGTTATATACCGGAAAGATCGGCACAGGATTGTTATATCTGTTCAGTGGCGGTTTATTCGGAATTGGCACGCTGATTGACCTAATTTTGATTTTGATGAATTATTTTCATGACAGGAACGGAAATCAGCTGCAATAATTTCATTCGTTTTCAGATACAGGGCAGAAATTTCTGTCCTGTATTTTAAATTTTTTTGAAAAACCCCTTGACAAATCTGTAAAACTATGCTATAATATATAAGCTGATTCAAATGCTGATGTGGCACAGTCGGTAGCGCAACGCCTTGGTAAGGCGTAGGTCACCAGTTCGAATCCGGTCATCAGCTCCAAGTTATTTTGGATAACAGGTATTTTCTGTACAAACAGGAAATACCTGTTTTTGTTAAGCGGGCAATTCTGTAATGCATGGAAGATGATTGCTCTAAATAATAAATTATAATAAATTTTCTATGAACCAAGAGAAACTTGTATGCTTTCATACAAGTTTCTGCCTTTTTTTGCTTTTTAGTGAAAGGGGTTCACATGATGCATTTTTACGAAATATTACAGCATTTTGAAAATGTGAAAGAAACAGGCAGAGGACAGTTCGCCATGAACTGTCCTGTCTGTGGTGATACGAAACGGCACTTGTATCTGGCAGAGCGTGACGGCAAGATTTTGCTGGACTGCAAACACGGCTGTGCGTTTCGTGATATTGTGGAGGGAGCTGGACTGAAAACAGCAGACTTCTTTCCAGAAAAGCCAAAGCGTCCTGCTTGGGTTTTTCTAAGAGAGCATATCTATTCGGATGAATCCGGACAGATCCTTGCGAAAAAAGTGATTTATGATAAAGGAGACGGCGGAAAAACTGCTGTCTGGTACAGATTTGAACGAAAACGGTGGATAAAAGGTCTGAATGGTCTGAAAGTACCGCCGTATCATGTGCAGAATCTAAAAAACTGCCAGAGTGTGATACTGGTAGAGGGCGAAAAAGACGTTGAAACCATTGAGAAAATGGGATTTTGTGCGAGCTGCTCCCCGAACGGTGCAGGTGGCAAATCCAGTTGGGTAAAGGCGCATAACAGATATTTCAAGGGAAAACAAGTGATCATCCTGATGGATCACGATAGAGCAGGCAAAGAGCATGGTATGATTACCGCCAGAAGCCTGTATGGGACGGC
>CAMWOX010000264.1 GCA_947175975.1 uncultured Ruminococcus sp. | reverse complement strand
TCTCTCAAAAGAACGTGTGCAAGAAATTTCCAGACAAACCATGAACGGCGAGAAATGGAAACTGTTTGTTTTGCAGCTCTCATTCATCGGCTGGATGTTCCTAGGTGCAATGGCATGCGGTATTGGTGTACTGTTCGTAATGCCTTATTATGAGGCTACTATGGCGGAATTTTACGCTTGCATGAGAGCCAAAATGCTTTCTCTGGGAATCACAACGGAAGAAGAATTATCCGGGTATTTCAATACACCCAACAGCTTCCAGAATTATGGAAATCAGCCGCAGAATGGCTACAATCCTTATGACACAAATCAAAATACAAATGGCTACAATCCCTATGATATGAATCAGAATGCAAATGGCTACAATCCCTATGACATGAACCAGAATGCAAATGGTTACAATCCCTATGATATGAATCAGAATGCAAATGGTTACAATCCTTATAACACGAATCAGAATCCCGGCAAACCTGTGGATCTGGACAAAAATCATTATAATAATGATAATAATAACTACTATTAATCCCTGAAACTGAATCCGTCATACAGTATTCACACTGTATGACGGATTTTTTTACAATTCATTCAGTTCATGTTGTTTCCTGTAATGACTCTTCTGCAATTGTTTCCACAGCAACCGGTTCAGCCGGAATCTCTTCCGGGATTGCCGCAGGCTGTTCCGTTATGCATTCGGATTCCGTCTGTACTGAGGCTTCCGTTGCAGGAATTGTGGCAGATTCCGGTGTTGTTTGGATATTTGGCGTTGTTTCAGCAGATCCCTGCTGTGTGAAACTGTCAAATACAATCACCAGACTGTAACATGGCAGAGAAAATTCTGTCGGGATTCCGGCATCTGTGAATGTTAATGTATAATTCCCCTCTTCAATTGCACCTTCACAGATCAGCTTTCCCTCATTCGTCTTACCATTCAGATCCGGCGTCAGTGCCATATCATCAATAATCTGCATAAGATCCTGTAATTCTGTCCGGATTGCCTGTGCCGACTGCGGCACGGAAAATTCCAGTCCCTTATAGGATGCTTTTACTTCATCATCCAGAAAATCCAACTGAACGCCGGAAAGCGTCTGCGGCTCGCTGAATACGACACACCAGGCATCCATTCCGTAGCGTGTCAACTGTGCCTTGCTCTCAGTATCGGCATTTGTGATGGTTACTTCCGCCGTGAATGCACCTGTCATCGGATTGGAAATCTTCCCCGGGATGGTCTGCACAGCTGTGCATCCTGTACTCAACAGGACGGCATTCAGGCTGATTACTGCAAAAATACGTCTGATGCGTTTCACGCAATACACACAATTCATACAATCACCTCAGAAATCTTAGAATAAGATCAAAGTAAGATAACAAGCATTCTGTATTCCGTATTTTTGCAAGTAAATAAAATTATAAAATATCCTGGAGAGAATCAATGATATCCTGCGGGAGCATATATTGCATGGGCATTTTTTCAGCAGTCCTGTCTCCTGCCGCTGCATGGAGCATCACAGCCGTACAAGCGGCCACATACAGAGATCCCCAGAGGAACATCTTAACTAGTTCCTGATGTTCAAATTGACCGTATCTCAGATGTTCTGTTAACTGCGCCGCCAGTGCTGTGACAATTCCAGCAAGAACATCACCACTCCCGGCTCTTGCCATACCAGAATTTCCTGCATTGCAGACACTCACCCGATCACCATCTGTAATAATTGTTCCTGTGCCTTTCAGAACCACAATTGCGCCAGTGATTTCTGCCAGCTTCTTTGCAGACGCAATCCGGTCTTCCTGAACTTCTTCCGTAGAAATCCCCAGTAATCTTGCCGCCTCGCCGGGGTGCGGTGTCAGAATAGTTCGTCCCTCCGGTATATATTCTATGCAGGATGCTATGGCATTAAGACCATCTGCATCCAGAATTACTGGGCATTTACTTTCTGTCAGCAGAAATTTCAGCAATCCCCGGGTCTGATCTGTCACACCCATGCCACAGCCGATTAAAACTGCTGACTTATTCTGCATGGCTGATTTTAATAAATTCTGATTGCTTTTGGAATTTAAGAAAAAGCCGTCCGGGTCTGTTTTCAATGGCAGACACATACACTCCGGCATCCGGACGGATAAGGCAGATAATACCTGTTCTGCGGAAGCACAGGTAAGCAGTCCAATACCAGAACGCATACAAGCCATGGATGCCAGGACGCAAGCCCCACGCATCCGGGAACTTCCGGCAATCACAAGTGCATGTCCGAATTTATTTTTATAGTCAATAGGTTCTCTTTCAGGAAATTTGTTTCTGATATATTCCAGACTTAATCGCTGGGCAGGATAGATCTCATCGAATGCAGATTCCGGGATTCCAATATCTGCAACCCGTATTTTTCCGCAACAGTCTCTTAGAGGATATTGACTCATGCCGATTTTTTCTGCTCCGAATGTCACCGTCAGATCCGCCAGACATGTGCCATCAACGACCTGTCCAGTCAGTGCATCCCCGCCACTGGGAATATCACAGGCAACAATCGGAATTTTTTCAAAAAAAAGCCCATCCAAAAGATTTCCGATTTTTTCCGGGAGTTCTCCATGGAATCCTATGCCGAATAAGCCATCTACAATGACTTCTGCTGTTTCCAGATCATTGTCACTTTTACTAGAATAAACCTGTTTTTCAGTTCGCACAATGATATTATTTTTCGTTTTGTTTCTGACAACTCTCTGATATGCTTTTTTGGAAATTTCTGTTTCCGGTTTACCAAGTGGCAACCAGATCATAATTTCTTTTCCGACTTTTTTCAGATAAGAAGCGGCTACCAGACAATCACCACCATTGTTGCC
>CAMWOX010000263.1 GCA_947175975.1 uncultured Ruminococcus sp. | reverse complement strand
CGGATGGGCGGAATCGTAGTTTTTTCTAAGCTCCCTGAAACTGAGATGAGTGTAGATCTGTGTAGTGGCGATCCTATCATGTCCAAGGATTGCTTTGAGTGTAAGCAAATCGACGTTTCCTTGTTGATACAGAAGCGTTGCACAGGTATGGCGCAATTTGTGCGTGGAAAGTCCTCTGCCATCGAGTCTGGCATCTTTGAGTGCGTCCTGTACGATCTGCTGGACTCTTCTCCGGCTGATCCGTTTTTTCTGATTGCTCAGAAACAAAGCAATTTCTGTTGTCTGAATTTCTCTACGTTGTACAAGATAGTCCTGTAAGGCTGTCATGCAGGCGGAATTGAGATAAATAATCCGTTCTTTACTGCCTTTTCCAAGAATACGCATGGTTTCTTCCTGCATATCCAGAGATGATAGATTCAAAGCTACCAGTTCGCCGAGACGCAGACCACAGTTCAGAAACAATGTCAGGATGCAGTAATCACGGATCGAAGCTGTAGTTTCCAGTAAATCCATGCTCTCATTGAAATTCAGATATTTTGGAAGAGCATTTCTGGTTTTGGAAAGTTCCAGATTTTCTGTCGGATTATGATCCAGTAATTTTGCCTGGATTGTCAGATACTTGAAAAAGCTTCTTAGGGATGAGCCTTTCCTGCATCGGATTCTGGCCTTGTTTTCGCCCACAGATGCAATAAAATGATAATACTGATAGATATTTCGCAGTGTGACTGCCCGGATTTCTTCGATTGTCATATCATGAATATCTATATCTGACAGCATGTTGATCTGCATATTTTTTACACCTGCTGTTTCAAGCCGATAGTATCTTAAAAATTGCCGGATATCCTGATAATAACCTGTGACTGTACTGTCAGCTAGTCCCTTTACAACAGAGATGTGAGTAATATAGGCATTCAGAAAATCCGGATTTTCATTGCTTTGGATCTGCATAAAGAATCACTCCAATTAGAAAAATTTGAAATTTAATTTTATTATAACATAAAATAAAAAATTTGTCAAAAGCATATTGCATTGTTTCCAGGAATATGCTATAATAGCTATAGGAGGTGCTTGTGTTATTATGATAGAAATCAAGACTTATAGAGGACATATCCGGAATTGGGAAGCATTGAGCCAGGAGCTGAATCTTGACTGTTCCGGAATGACCAGAGAAGAACGTGAAAAAATTCTTTTGCAGAAAGCCTATGAACGATGGAATACAGAGATGGCAGATCATTTGTATGGCATGTTTGCACTTGCGATCTGGGATGAGACGGAACAAAAACTATTCTGTCTGCGTGATCAGTTCGGCACAAAGCCGTTTTATTATTACCTGACAGAAGATAATAATCTGCTGTATGGGACTTATATCCGGGATATTCTGAGTCAGCCCGGCTTTGTCAAGACGCTTAATAAAGATATGCTCCAGATTTATATGAGTCTGACTTATGTTGCTGGTGAAGATACATTCTTTGCGGGTGTCAAGAAACTCATGCCGGGGCATTATCTGATATTCCAGAATGGAACATTAGAAATCAAGCGTTACTGGACACCGAATTTCCATCCAGAAACGGATAAATCACTGGAAGAATTTGCAAATGAGATCCATGAAACTGTCAAGCAAATGTTCCGGGAAATCAAAACAGATGACGAACAAGCAGAGTCTTTCCTGTCCGGCGGTGTGGATTCTTCCTATGTGCTTGCAATGTCGGATGCAAAGAGAGCAGATTCCTGCGGTTATGATGAAGAACGCTTTGATGAATCCAGAATTGCTCGGAAAACAGCGGAGCTGCTTGGCGTGGAGCATGCAGTCTGCAACATTCAGCCGGAACAGTATTTTGATATTGTCCCATATGTCATGTATCATATGGAACAGCCGCTCGGAGATGCTTCTGCCATTGTTTTTGCGATTGCCTGCCAGGAAACTGCAAAACATACAAAACTTTGTTATTCCGGAGAGGGTGCAGATGAATTTTTCGGCGGTTATAATATGTACCGGAATGCAGAACGCTATGGGGATAATCTCAGAAATTTCTATGTTGGCAATACCAATATCATGAAAGAAGACGAGAAGCAGAAGATTCTGAAATATTACAATCCAGAAGTGCTGCCGATCAAGCTTGTAGAGCCAATCTATGATGAAATCGAGCATTTGGATCCGTTGACTAAAATGTCTGATATTGATATTCAGATCTGGCTGGAGGGTGATATTTATCTGAATGTCGACAAGATGAGTACAGCTGCAGGATTGGAGATCCGGATGCCTTTGACAGACAGGAGAGTTTTTGATATTGCATCCCGGATGCCATCAGAATATAAAGTCAATCCGGAACAGAATAAAGTTGCATTCCGGACAGCCGCCGCAAAAGTCCTGCCGGAAGAAATTGCATTCCGGAAGAAATTGGGTTTTATTGTGCCGATCCGGATCTGGCTTGCGGATGAACGATATAATCAGGATGTTCGTGCAAAATTTCAGAGTGAAATGGCGGCAGAATTTTTTGATCTTCATGAAATTCAGAAAATCTTTGCTGACTATCTGAATGGCGATTCCGATCAGTGGCGAAAAATCTGGACGATTTATACGTTCTTGGTCTGGTATGAAGAATATTTCGTCAAAAGATAATTATGATGCAATAAAATGAAAATCCCTGATAGAAAATCAGATTCTCTATCAGGGATTTTCTTTATGCGTTATTAGCTAACACAAATCCTGCAAAGCTGCAATTACTGCTGTGTCTTGTAGGCATTAATCATTTTCTTGACCATCTGTCCACCGATGCGTCCGGCCTCTCTTGCAGTCAGGTCGCCGTTGTCGCCCGGTTTCAGGTTCACAC
>CAMWOX010000262.1 GCA_947175975.1 uncultured Ruminococcus sp. | reverse complement strand
ATTAAAACTGACAGAAGAACTCGGCATTGATATGCGTAGTATCCTGTTGACAATACAAGGTGAATCCTACCAGGAGCAGAGAGACTTATCCAAAGAAGAATTTTATGATATTCTGGCTCATGCGGACGAAATGCCGTCTACTTCACAGATCACAAGTTTTGTATTTCAGGAAGCATTTGAGAAATATGCCCAGGAAGGTTATACTGACTTAATTTGTGTGAGCATTAATGCCCAAGGCTCGGCGACTTATCAGAATGCTTGCAATGCGAGAGATCTGCTCTATCAGGAACATCCAGAATATGCAGAGCGTATGAAGATTCATATCCTGGATGGTGGTAATTATACAATCGCATACGGCTATCCGGTGTTAGAAGCCGTAAAAATGGCGGATCGGGGAGAATCTGTTGAGAATATTCTGCATTATCTGGAGAACTGGCTTTCTAACGTCGGCGTGTACTTCGTTCCTATGACGCTGAAATATGTCAAGAAATCCGGACGGCTGACAGCGGCGGCGGCATTCGCCGGGGAAATTCTGGGGCTGCGTCCGATGATTCACATTGCACACGGAGAAATTGCCGTATCTGAAAAAATCCGGGGAGAGAAAAATATTATTTCCAGAATAACGGAAAAAGTCCGGAGTCAAATTATCCCTGGATCGCCTTATTTGATTCTAGAGGGAAGTAATCCGGCATATGCCGACCAGGTAGAAGAAGCTTTGACAAAACAGCTCGGCTATGCACCGGTATACCGTACAAAGGTTGGTTCAGCCGTGGCACTCAATGCTGGACATGATCTTGTAGCTGTGATTTTACTGGAAGAACAAAAAGCGTAAATTTATTTTTTACTATTTTTCAAAAGGAGTGATTTTTTATGAAACTGTTGACACCCGAGAATCCGGAAATTTTGTCCGCTGTTGTGATGAGAAACGGTGAAATCATTGCGGCAACAGAACAGACTGAAAAACTTTGTCCGCAGTATTCGATCATGAAGAGTCTGGTCGCACTGGTGATCGGAAAACTTTGTGCGGAGGGACAGCTTACACCAAGAACGACTGTCGGGCAAGTCCTGCATACAGGCAGTGCGGCAATCTCCAATATTTCCCTGGATGCGCTCATGTCTATGACTTCCGGAATCGAGCAGAAATTGTTATTTGCAGATCGTAATGACTGTCCGGATTATCTCAAAGCCTGCTGTGAAGCATCCGTGGAAATTCCGGAAAACGGTGAAAAACCGGGATTCTGTTATAATAATGCCTGTGCGTATCTTGCCGGACGGATGGCAGAAACACAGGAAGATACACCACTGGATGATCAAATTGTCAATACTTTGTTCAAGCCGTTGGGCATTACAGAGTATGCATTTGAATATGATCCGCAAGGGCATGTATTCGGTGCAAGTGGTCTGCAACTCAGCACGGCAGATCTGGCAAAACTCGGGTATGGTATCATGACCGGAAAAATCTGTTCTGCACCCTGGCTGAAAGCCTGCACACGTCCTAGATCTGCGGACAGCAAGGGGATGCCATACGGCTATTTCTTCTGGGTTTTGTCCAATGGATTCTACATGAGTGGAAAATGGGGACAGAGATGCTTTGTCCTGCCGGATTATCAGGCAGTCATCGCCGTAAATTCCAACATGCAGGGCAAAGATACCGTGAACAGTTACATCATCCGGCAATTACTGCCGCTGCTTGCAGAATAAAGATTTTTTATGCAGTATGAATTAATCATCATTGGCGGAGGTGCGTCAGGACTTGCCGCAGCTGTGACAGCCCATGCAATGGGTAAAATTGCAGTCCTGGAGCGTCTCCCTCGTGTTGGCAAGAAAATTCTGGCGACCGGTAACGGCAGGTGTAATTTAAGCCATGTACCTGTTACCAGTGCCGATTATCTGGGCAGTTATGATTCCCGTCATGTGTTGGATTCGTTCGGCGATGTACGGGATTTTTTTGGAAATCTTGGATTATACTGCCGCACGGACGAACAGGGCAGAATTTACCCTTACAGTATGACAGCAAATGCTGTCCTGGATGCACTCCGCCTGTATGCCGGAGAAATGACAGAAATCTGTGACCAGCGTGCGGTAACGTTATATAGTAAAAATCAACTCTGGCATGTGATCACAGAGAAAAATCTGCATCTGACTGCCAAGAAAATTATTTTCTCCGCAGGCGGTGCGGCAGCTCCGCAATTCGGGACGGATGGCTCTGCCTGGCGTATGCTCGCTGATCTGGGAATCCCTCTTGTTGGAAGTCGAGTGATTCTCTGTCCGATTCGGTCAGATCCTGGAATGTTGCAGAAATTAAAAGGCATTCGTGTGAAAGGATCTGTTACACTTCTGGATCGGGGACAGAACATGCAGACAGAAACAGGTGAGATTCAGTTTACGGAACAGGCAGTTTCCGGGATCTGTGTCTTTAATCTGGTAAGCCGGATTGACAGACGCAGATTTGCAGATTATCAATTGCAGGTTAATTTATTCCCGGAGCTGGATGTTTCAGAGATTCTTAGCAGATTATATACTTGTCAGGCAGTCAGACCGGAAGCAGATTGTGAGAATATGCTGTCCGGATTGATCCGGAAAGCAATTGCAAGGGTTCTTCTGCAACAAAATCAGATTGATCCCAGAATGTCCTGTCTGGCATTATCTGATCAGCAGATTCGCCGGATTGCCCGGTCTTTGCAGAATTTTCGGTTTCCGGTTCTGGGAACAGTGAATGCACAGGCACAGGCATCCGCCGGAGGTGTCCATGGTTCTGCACTGGATGAGAATTTGCAGGTGAAATCCCATCCGGGATTATATATCACGGGGGAAGCCGTGGATATTTATGCACCCTGTGGAG
>CAMWOX010000261.1 GCA_947175975.1 uncultured Ruminococcus sp. | reverse complement strand
GCATTGCAATGCTGATCTCTGTTGTATTCTCGATTCTGACAGGTGTATTCTTCGGATATTACCCGGCAAACAAGGCGGCAAAAATGAATCCGATTGATGCACTTCGCTATGATTAAAAATAACGAAAAAAATAAGGAGCTGCTGCACCAATTTTGGTGCAACAGCCTTTTTTAATCTTCATAATGTCCCCTACAGGAAGCAATCCACAAATTCCCGTCAACAATGTTGTAAACAAGCCTGTTACCATGGTCTATCCGTCTGCTCCATCCTTTACGGTATTTAAGCGGTTCAGGATGTCCAGTACCTTTGTTCAGTCCATTACGCTCAATATCTTTAATTAAGTCATTGATTTTCCTGACCATTTTCTTATCGGTCTGCTGCCAGTAAAGATACTCATCCCAAGCAATGTCACTCCAAAGCTTATTCATGGACATCTTTTCCCAGCAATTCATGCTGTTGACCTCTGCCGTGTTCGAGCTGTTCAAAAGCCCTGTCAAGTTTTGCAAGATATTCAGCGTTCTGAATTGCTTTCATGATAGTATTATACTGCTCAAGGCTCATCAGGACAACATTTTTTTCATTTTTTCTTGTGACAATGACAGTTTCCATTTCATCCGTTGCCTTGTCACAATAATCCTTTAATTTATTTCTGATTGTTGAATAATTTACGGCTAACATAGTACCTCACTCCTTGCAATATATTGTACAGTATCTTGTACTAATATAGTATATCACATCATCAGCAATTTGTCAAGAGCTTTTTTACAAGAAAGGGCTGCTGCACCAAAACAGATGATGCAACAGCTCCTTTTGACGGATTACGCTTCGGGATGATACTTCATCCGGTAGTGTCTCGGGGTGATACCCGTTGTTTTTTTGAACATGGCAATAAATGCACTTTGTGACGAAAATCCCAGAGCAATAGAAATATCCCGATAGGACAGCTCCGAGTCTTTCAGCAGTTTCTTTGCCTGACACATTCTTTCAGCGATTACATACTGTTTGATAGAGATACCGATCTCCTGTTTAAAAAGTCTCGACAGATAGGACGGATTTAGACCAACAAGTCTTGCAAGCCTTTTGACGGACAGACTGCAATTGAGATTTTCCTGAATATAGCCCATACATTTTCGGATATGCCACGAAATCACACTGATTTTTTCTGTTTTCTGCATTTGCTCTGCAAATTTCCTACATGCTTCCGTATAGATTTTACGGATTTCTTCTTTTTTACGGCATTTATCCATACGGCGGATATAAAAATCCTGCAATGTTTCTGCCTCGGATGTCAGCATTCCATTCTCTGTACATATCTGAACAATATCAGCCAGTGCCAGAACAAAACAATACTTCATGTTTTTGACAGCATCTTCAGACATTTTTCTGCTTTCAAGAAACGGACTCTGTGCAACCTGAAGCTTATTTTTCTCAAAAAATGCCGCATCGCCGTCCTGAATTGCCGCAAGCTGCATGGATTTTGAAATGATATTCTTACCGAAATATCCCCTCTGGATATCAATGAAAAAATCTTCTTTATCCCTGTTATTCTGATCCATAAACACTGCCCCTTTGTGATGTAATAATTTCATTATCATTATACTATATACAGGAGAAAAAGTCAAGATTTTTTTTAAAATTCTTATCTTTCTCTGTTGATCTGATAAAGCAATGCATTACAGATTGCGGCTGCAACTGTACTGCCGCCCTTATTGCCTTGTGCTACAATATAAGCAGCTCCGGAATGCAGGATCCGTTCTTTGGATTCTACAACATTCACAAAACCGACAGGAACGGCAATGATCAATTCCGGAGCAATTTTCTGTTCCCGGATCAGTTCTGCTAATTGATATAATGCTGTGGGAGCATTTCCAATGGCAAAGATCAGATTTTTATGCAGTGTACATGCCTTTTCCATAGCAATCATGGCTCTTGTCACACCTCTTTCCTTTGCCTGTTCGGCAACATCCGGATCTGCCATAAAGCAATAGGCTTCCCCGCCGAGTGCATGAAGAGATTTTTTATGGATGCCTGCAAGCGTCATATTGGTATCTGTGACAATGCATGCGCCATTTTTGAGTGCCTGCAAAGCAACTTCAACAGCATTTTCAGAAAATTTCAGATTCTGGATATAATCAAAATCTGCTGTTGTATGAATGACACGTTGCAGAATCATTTTCTGATTTTCCGGGATATGCATATCCCCTAGTTTTTCTTCGATTATTGCAAAGCTTCTTTTTTCAATTTCGTCCGGTCTGACAAATTCCAGATGCAAAATAATCACTCATTTCTAGTTTCTATTTTAATAATTCATAGGCTTCTACTTGTGCCTGTGTGAAATCCGCCGTTTCCTGATAAGCCGCCAGTGCAAAATCAAATAATTTTGCCGCAATCACGGCACCTGTTCCCTCCCCCAGACACATACCACAATCCAGATAGGCTTTCAGATGGATTGCCTCCAGAGCAAGTCTTCCGGCTGGTTCAGCAGAACAATGTGACGCATAGAGATAATCCCTGCAAGCAGGATGCAATCTGACAGCACAATTTGCCGCAACCGCAGAAATAAAGCCGTCTATCATGACAGGAATGCGATAAATTGCACCCCCTAAAAATGCACCTGTCATACCGCAGATGTCAAATCCGCCGAATTTTGACATGACATCAAGAATATCTTCCGGATTTGGTTTATGAAAAGCAATGGCATCCCGGATCACCTGAATCTTATGCTGAACACCCTCACTGGTCAGCCCTGCCCCTCTGCCGGTGGTCTGTGCAGGATCGATCTGTTCCAGGACAGACAGAATGGCACTGGAAGTGGATGTATTCCCGATTCCCATCTCCCCGGTTATGATCATGTTATAAC
>CAMWOX010000260.1 GCA_947175975.1 uncultured Ruminococcus sp. | reverse complement strand
CTTTCACGTCGAAAATACTTGGTTGGCGACGACCTGGAAATTTAGATAAGTGCCGACATTATTATTAAGAAACCATCTTGTATAAGATGGTTTCTTATTTTATCAGAAGGTGATTGTATATGAAAATGTTGAATGTATTAATGGAAATCATGAAAAATCATCAGATGGTTTCTGTCTATGGTGATAGTACTGACTGGTTTTTCACAGGATATATTCAAGCTGTGGATGAAACAGGTTTGTTATTGAGTAAACAGAATTATGGAGGATATTCTAACGGATTTGTGTTTTTTACGGATATTATGCAATTTGAAACAGATTCTCCGGATACGGAGCGTCATGAGAAACTATTCCGGCTCAGAAAAATTTTGCCTGATAAATTTGAGATAGTTTCAAATGATAATTTGTTGGAAGCTGTTCTTAAAATTTGTTTTGAAAAGCGTCTGTTCTGTGATTTTTTTAAAAATGAAGATGATGAAACAGATCGGATTGGCTTTATTTCTGAATTACATGAAAATGATATAATAATTACTAATATAGATGCTTATGGTGTCTATACCGGAAAAATTTATCTCCAAAAATCAGATATTTATCGTTTGTTTATTGAGGGCGAACAGGAACAAGCAAGAAAATTACTTTATTATGATAATTTAGATATTAAAGCAAATCCAGATGAAATATCATAAAAGCGATCAGAGTTTTGTCTGATCGCTTTTTGCATTATGCAGTTTGAGGATTTGTCTGAGAATTTTTGTGGAACAGTAATTTAAATACAGTTCTGACGAATGGCTGAATGAAGAACAGTTGACTGAAGAAAGCGAACGGGAAGTTATAGCAGACGAGTTTGATCCAGTTCGCAAGCAGTGTGATAATCGAAAATCCCATATAATAAGGATAATAGAGCCATGCGGCAATAAAGCTCATCACAGGACACATGATACCGACAGTAGCACAAATAATAGCGGTTTCAAAAATAACCGGGTGTGTTTCTCTCATGTCGAATACCTGACAGGCAAGTTTGAAAGAAACTGGACTTCCGATAAAGATCTCAAGCAGATAAGCAAGGCAAAATTCGACAAGAACAACTGCCCAGATGGGAACTAATTTCCCACAAAGCATGACACCGCCCTGTGTATTGATGGCGGCAAGAACGCCGGATTCTCCGGTGACGCTCATTAGAGTTGCACCATTGACGACATAGAGACTGTAAAATACATAGGCATGTACTGTGATAATGACAGTCAACAGTGCAAAAATACATCTCTGGAATTGATTGGTTGGCATATACATTCTCCTTTTAAATAAAAATTTTACAAATACAGACAAAAAAAGCACGTTTTTTCCTGAAAGATTCAGAAATCTGGAATACGTCAGTGTGCCGTAATCAGATTTACATATCCTCAGGGATAAAACGTGTGTCGTTCGTCAGTATTTGATTGATACAATTATTATAACATAGAATCAGAAATTTGTCAAGTGAGTGACGGAATCAAAAAATCGACGGAATTATTCAAACAATTCTTTGCAGCTTTTGTGATTAATGCCATATACTGTGCATTTCAACTGGAGAAATCGCTGATCCTGAAAGTGATCAGCAAGACTTTTCAGGTCTATTTGAAAAGTCTTGAATTTTTCTTTCTTATATCCTAGTATAACTGTAACTGATGTCCCAGATGCTTTATGGAGTATTTCACGCATCTGCTCATAATCACCATTCTGATACATAATTTTCTCTTTTAATTCAAAAGAAGCATAGAAATACAGCATTTTTCCCTCAATACATTTCTGTGCTTCCAAGCTGATTAGTCCAGCAAGTTCTTCCTGTTCAGGGTCGGAATAAGTATCCAAGATGAATGGCATTTGCACAGAATCATTTGTAGAAATTCCAGTAATTTTAAGATTTTTTAGACTTTGCATCAAAGACATGATAAAGCTCTCCTTTTTGTTATAAATAGTAAAAATCAAACAGATAATGTTGTTCATCCCTGGAATCACAGCAAATTTCGAATAATACAGTCTGTTGTGCGTTAAGAATTGTGATTTCCCTGGCTTGCCACAGATTTTTGACAGCAATTTCTGCGTTGAGGATTTTTACTTTAATCGGGAAAGAATCCAGTAAAAGAAACAGGATTTTTCCATCTTCGAGTTGTAAGCATTGAATGATCCAGGCATAGAGATCGGATGCCTTAGAATATATAGAGATTTTGGAATTGGGTGTTTTTTGCTCTTCATAATAGCCTGATTTTTTCAGAATTTTGAAATCGAAAGGAATTTCAGAAATTTCAAGAATTTTCAGACCGTTTAAATTTTTTAAAATATTTCGGATTTTCTGCATTCTGATTTTAAACTCTAATAATTTTTTGTCTATCATATTTTCACCTTTTTCTTGACAAATGTAAAATACTGTGTTATAATAAGCAGTATCAGCGGATTGTTGAAAAACAGTCCGTTTTGGTTGTTTCTATTATAAGGAGGAATTTTTCATGAAAATTGAAACGCAATGTTTGCACGAGGGTTATCATCCCAAAAATGGCGAACCAAGAGTTGTGCCAATTGTACAGAGCACAACTTATGTTTATGATTCGACGGAAGAAGTTGCCGCTGTATTTGATGACCCAACAAAGAGCCTGATCTATTCTAGATTTGGGAATCCGACCACAATGGCGATCGAGGAAAAAATTGCAAAGCTAGAGGGCGGTATCGGTGCAATGTGTACCAGTTCCGGACAGGCGGCAACGCTGTTATCAATTCTGAATATCTGTAAAGCAGGAGACAGCTTTGTCAGCACGCCGGAGATCTATGGCGGCACAGTGAATTTATTTTCTTATACACTGAAAAAACTAGGAATTGAGTGTATTTATATC
>CAMWOX010000259.1 GCA_947175975.1 uncultured Ruminococcus sp. | reverse complement strand
ACTGTGGATGGCCATAATCCTGAAATGACAATTATTGTTGAGATCCGTGACGAAAATGCTTATGTTCATGCAGGAAGAATCAAAGGTGCAGGCGGTCTGCCGTTAGGCACAAGCGGAAAAGCCATGTTATTGCTTTCCGGTGGTATTGACAGTCCTGTGGCAGGCTATATGATTGCTAAAAGAGGCGTTGTGATCTCGGCAATCCATTTTGTAAGTCCGCCTTATACTTCTGACAGAGCCAGACTCAAAGTAGAACAGCTGTGTGATAAAATGACTGGTTATTGTGGGGATATTAAATTTTACTGTGTGCCGTTTACAGAAATCCAGGAGCAATTAAAACGTCGATGTCCGGAAGAATTTTTTACGATCCTGATGAGAAGAATTATGATGATCATTGCACAGGAGATTGCCAAGAAAGAAAATGCAATTGCTCTTATCACAGGAGAGAGTATCGGGCAGGTAGCCAGTCAGACACTCCAAGCAATGGTCTGCACGGATGCGGTTTGTCACATGCCTGTATTTCGTCCAATGATTGGCATGGATAAGACGGAAATTATAGAAATTGCTAGAAAAATTGATACATTCGATATTTCAATTCAGCCTTATGAAGATTGCTGTACTGTTTTTACACCGAAACATCCAAAGATTCGTCCACAACTTGAGGCAATTGAGCAGGCACAGGAATCCGGTCATTTTGAGGAAATGATTGCAAAAGCGATTGCAGATACAGAATTGAAAATTTTCAGAGTTGATCATAATTCCTAATTCAGAAGCCTGAATTTTTAAAAAATTAGGAATCTTGTTGAATTTTTTCTGTTTTAGTTCTGATCCGTCAAACTGCCTTGACAAATCATGTGGAAATGTAGTTAAATAATAGACAGATACTATTATCACCAAATGGAGGAATCGGCATGTCAAATAAGGAATCTTTGCATTTCAGTACCGCACCAGACGAGAACGATGCGGAGGTTCGTGAAATCCTGAAATCAATACCGGAATCAGCGGAAAAGCAGTCTAGTATGCATAAAATAGATACAGCAGAATCTATAGAATCCATAGAATCCATTTTGCAAGAAGCAGCTGGTATTTATAAAGAAAAGGAAAGAGAGAAAAAAATTGTAGAATCCATACCAGAAGAATCTCGTTCCCACAAAAAATATACCGTGATTAAACAGACATTGCTGGAACAGCAGAAATCTGAACCAGAGAGTATTGAAAGTGAATCTGTCATTCAGCCACAACAGGCACAACAGTTCCACAAAAATACACATGATCCCGGAAAGAAAGTAAATACCGGAGGCAATAAAAATTCCAAAAAAAGAAAAAAGAAGAGGAAGCGGAAATCTTTCGGCTCTTTGTTTCCGGAACAGGGAGACAGTTTTGGAGAAGCTCTTCGCAAAATGGTCTTTCTTGCCTCTTCTACTGTATTTATTGTCTGTCTGTTCCTGATTGGACAGTATTTCTGGGATAATTATCAGGCAAGACAGATCAATGATCCGATCCGGCATCAGTATGAAAAACTGGCGGAAGAAGAAACCAAACCTGTTGTCAATGAAAATTATGAAATGCTGGATGCTGCGAAATCCTTGTTGGAGCTGAACAGCGATGTGATTGGCTATATTCAGATTCCTAATAAGACAGGTGTGGAAGATCCTTATCCAGTCAGTTATCCTGTTGTCCAGAGAAGAAACGCACTTGATGGCAATGCATATTATCTGGACAAGAATATCAACGGAGAACCTGCCCGAAGCGGTGCAATCTTCATGGATTATCGTAATTTCTTTGATTATATGATTCCGAATGAAGATGAAAACGGCAACCAGCTAGAGACTTACAAACGTGTTGCAGAAAATTCTCAGAATCTGATTATCTACGGACATAATATGCATGATTTTTCTATGTTCGGCAATCTCAAATCATATATTAATACAGAGGGCTACTATGAAGATCATGCGATTGTGGAGTTAAATTCTAATTTCTTACAGTACCAATATAAGATTTTTGGTATGATTGTAGTGGACGTTGATGATCAGACAGATACAAAATTCGAGTACTGGAATACAATTAATTTTAAAGATAAAAAAGAATTTTATGATTATGTCAACGAAGTCAAACGCCGGACAATCCGGCTCACGGATGTGGATGTCACCTATGGCGACCAGATCCTGACGCTGTCAACATGCAATAGTACGTTCAATGAGGGACGGCTTGTCGTATTTGCCCGTCTCCTGCGGGATGGAGAAGATCTCTATGAGGGTTGTACCAGTACGGAAAATCCTAATGTAAAATGGTCAAACAGCTATTATAAGTGGCATAAAAACACATATGATCCAAATGCTGAATTTGTGCCATATGGTGAATGATGATTAAAAATACTAAGAAAGAAGAGTGAAAAATGGCTGCGAAAACATCCAAGAAAACAAAACAGTTATGGGCAGTAGCAGGAATCTGTGCGGTTGTCCTCATCGCATTGACTGGTGCAATGTTTGCCTTGCATCAGAAACAACCAGAGGAAGTTACGCCGGCTTTGGATTCCAGTCTTCCGGAGATAACGGAATCCATTCCGGAAGTGGCAGAAACATCTGCGTTTGATCTGAAAACACTAACTGCACAGGCTGGAAATTTTGGCAACAGCAATCAGATCACAGGTATGGCAAGAAGTATGCAGGAATATAATTCTGATTCTGTTGGCTGGATCAGTATCGCCGGAACAAAAGTCAATAATCCGATTGTGAAAAGCGATGATGATGAATATTATCTTGATATGGGCTTTGATCATAAAGAATATCGTGCCGGGACAGTATTTCTGGATTTTCGGAACTCTTTCGATTTTGATCAGAATACATGGTCGGATAATTTAATAT
>CAMWOX010000258.1 GCA_947175975.1 uncultured Ruminococcus sp. | reverse complement strand
CCCCTCTTTTTTGCGTGGTCTGGTGGGCGCGTATTTGTGTATACGTGCCGTGTTTCAGTGCTTGCAGGGAAATGCACATAATAAAATCCGGAAAATGATTCTGACAGCGTCCGGAGGGCCATTTTTCGGGAAGAAGAAAAAAGATCTGGAACATGTCAAAGCCGCAGATGCTTTGAAACATCCTAACTGGACAATGGGAAATAAAATTACAATTGATTCTGCAACACTGATGAATAAAGGGCTTGAATTTATCGAAGCCAAATGGCTGTTCGATTTAGAGCCGGAACAAATCGAAATTGTCGTTCATAGGCAGAGTGTTCTGCATTCCGCAGTTGAATTTGAAGATTATGCTGTGATCGGACAGATGGGCGTGCCGGATATGAAGATTCCTATTCAGTATGCGTTATTATATCCGGATCGGAAGCCCTGTCCGACAAGAGCATTATCTTTGACGGATTATGGTATGTTGACATTTGAGAAACCGGATTTTGAAACATTCACATGTCTGCAATGTGCAATTGATGCCATTCAAGCAGGGGGACTCTATCCTGCAATTGTCAATGCTGCAAATGAAGAAGCGGTTGCTTATTTTCTGCGTGATGAAATCCAGTTTTTGCAGATTGGTGAATTGGTGCAGGCGGCTATGGAATACATTCCAGGGAATTGTCAGATCCAGGAGTATGCAGAAATTCTTGAGGCGGATCAGCGGGCAAGAACATTTGTCCGAGAACGGATTCAGAAACTGGCATAAAATTTTGTATTTCTGATCTGAAAGGAGACTGCATTTTTTATGATAACGATTCTTGTGGCAATGCTTGTATTTGGTGTGATTATTGCAATTCATGAATTTGGACATTTTGCAATGGCGAAACTCTGTGGTATCAAAGTCAACCAGTTTGCAATTGGCATGGGACCTGTGATCCTGAAAAAACAGGGGAAAGAGACGGAATATTCTTTAAGATTGTTTCCGATTGGCGGATTCTGTGCAATGGAAGGTGAGGACAACCAGAGTGCCGATGCACGTTCATTTCATAATAAACCTGTATGGCAGAGAATGCTTGTGGTCGTTGCCGGAGCAATGATGAATCTGATCTTAGGATTTGTTCTGATTCTCTGTACAACGCTGTTATATGGCGATATTATCACATTGGAAGTAGCAGATTTTTCTAAAAACAGTCAGACAGACGTTTCCAGTTCTACAAGTGAAACCTGTGGTTTACAGATCGGTGACAAAATTATCTCTATGGATGGCATGAAAATCCTGACAGATACAGATCTGTCTTATAAATTGCAGAATACAGAATCCGATACAATGGATCTGGTTGTGATGAGAAACGGTGAAAAAATCAATCTCCCGGATGTGAAATTTTATAACACAGAAACAAAGGGCAGACTGGATTTTAAAGTGCAGGCTGTGGAATTAAATATTCTGAATACGATTGAATATAGTTTTTTAGGAACAGTTTCCACAAGCCGGCTGATCTGGATTTCTCTGAAAGATCTTCTAACCGGAAAATATGGCTTTCATGATTTATCCGGTCCTGTGGGCATTATTGAGACAATTGGAGAGGCGGCATCATCGGGAGATAATTTCCAACAGAATCTGACTTCTGTGCTGTCACTGGCATCGTTTATTACAGTCAATGTCGGTGTTTTTAATTTACTGCCCATTCCGGCACTGGACGGAGCAAGATTCCTGTTTCTGGTAATCGAAGCAATCCGGAGAAAGCCCATCAGTCCGGAACGAGAGGGCATGGTGCATTTTATCGGCATGGCTTTAATGTTTTTACTGATGATTGCTGTGACATTTCAGGATATTTTTAAATTGGTTCAGTAAGAAACAGATTTCTGCCGGAGCTGATTCCTCCGGCAGAATTTTTTTAGTAATTCTAATTCAGGAGTGTGTGCGTATGAGAAATTTGAAACCTGTGAAATTAAAAGATTATGTACTAGATGGCAAGCAGATTTATATCCAGTCCATGTTGAATATTCCGGCACATGATATAGAAGGGAATGTCCGGCAGGCTGTTGCATTGGAACAGGCAGGCTGTGAGATCATCCGGACAGCTGTGCCGGATCTGGAATCCGTGAAATTAATTCCGGCAATTAAGGAAAAAATTCACATCCCATTAGTGGCAGATATTCATTTTGATTATAGAATTGCACTGGAAGCCGCTGCTGCCGGTGTGGATAAAATCCGGATCAATCCCGGTAATATCGGCAGTATGGACAGAGTCCGGCAGGTCGCTGTGACTTGCAGGGAGAAACAGATTCCAATCCGGATTGGTGTCAATTCCGGCTCGCTGGAAAAAGAAATCCTGGCAAAATACGGTTCACCTACACCGGAGGCACTTGTGGAAAGTGCATTGCATCATGCAGCAATGCTTGAAAAATTTGATTTTGAAGATATTGTGATTTCAATCAAATCTTCAGATGTCAACCGGATGATCGAAAGTTATAGGCTGGCTGCTGAGAAATGTCCATATCCACTGCATTTAGGTGTGACGGAAGCCGGGACGGAACGCATGGGACTGATCAAATCTGCAATCGGCATCGGTTCGCTCCTGCATGACGGCATCGGTGAAACAATCCGGGTATCTCTGACAGATGATCCAATCAAGGAAATCAAAGCCGCAAAAGATATTCTGAAAAGTATTGATAAGCGTGGCGGTGTGCAGATCGTGGCTTGTCCGACTTGCGGCAGAACACAGATTGATTTGATTTCACTTGCGAATCAGATTGAAACGGCTGTTGAAAAGATAGAAAAAGATATTAAAATTGCAGTCATGGGCTGTGTGGTGAATGGTCCTGGTGAAGCTAGAGAAGCGGATATTGGTGTTGCAGGCGGTAACGGTATTGGATTATTATTCCGACATGGCGAAAT
>CAMWOX010000257.1 GCA_947175975.1 uncultured Ruminococcus sp. | reverse complement strand
GTGGCAAGCCGTTTCAGGAAATATCTGTCATGGGAAACAAACAGGAGCGTCCCTGTGTAAGATTCCAGAGCTTCTTCAAGCACTTCTTTCATGGACAGATCCAGATGATTGGTTGGCTCATCCAGGAGCATGACATTTGCATGTTCCAGCATGAGAATTGCGAAACAGACTTTTGCCCGTTCTCCACCGCTAAGTGCAGAAACAGGTTTGAATACATCTTCGCCGGTAATCCGGACTTGTCCAAGAATATTCCGGATTTCGCCGTCAAGCATTGCCGGAAATCTGTCATGCAGTTCATCAATCACAGTATTTGCCGGATTCAGATCCGCCGCTTCCTGGTCAAAATATGCCGTCCGGATATTTTTATTAAATCTGATAATCCCCTCATGTGGCAGAATATTTAAAATTTCTTTTAAAAGCGTGGATTTTCCAATGCCGTTTACACCGATAATACCCAGTTTTTCACCACGTCGGACTAGAAAATTAATATCCTGCAATAGTTTTTTCCGTTCCAGACCCTCACCAACAGAAATATCCGCATTTCGGACTTCCAGAATATCTAGAGGCGGTTCGATCTCATAATCGAATTTTAAGCCTGCTTTTTTCTGCTTTGTGACAGGCTTCTCAATCCGTTCCATCTTATCAAGTTGTTTCTGACGACTTTTTGCACTTTTAGAAGTAGATGCCCTCGCCATATTCCGTGCAACATAATCTTCCAGTTTTGCAATTTCTCTCTGCTGCATCAGATATTCTTTTTCCTGTCGTTCAACAACTAATTCTTTCTGAATTGTATAAGCTGAATAATTTCCTTTGTATCTGGTCAATTTGCCTCGCTCGATTTCGCAGATACTGGTACAAAGCTTATCCAAAAAATACCTGTCATGAGAGACAATCAGTAAAGCACTTCTGCTGGATGCCAGATAATCCTCAAGCCATTGAATTGTCTCAAAATCCAGATGATTGGTCGGCTCATCCAGAATTAACAAATTAGGCGATTCCAGTAATAATTTTGCGAGCGCAAGCCTTGTTTTTTCACCGCCGCTGAAACTGGAAACAACCCGGGAAAAATCTTCCTGGGAGAATCCCATACCAAACAGGACAGTCCGAATTTTTACATCAATTTCATAACCGCCACTATTGAGAAACCAGGCGGACAGCCTGTCATACTCTTCGGTCAATGCAGGATTATTTTCAGAAAGTCTGTGTTCCAGTTCATGCATTCTCTGCTGTGTCTGCAATAATTCTGAAAAGACGCTTCGCATTTCCTCCTGAACAGTCAGTGAAGAATCCAGAGCAGCAGACTGTGCCAAATAGCCAACAGAAGTTTTTGCTGCCCGGATAATCTGTCCATCGCTTTCCAATTCATGATCGGGCAGGATTTCACCCAGCAGGATTTTCAACAACGTAGATTTGCCGCAGCCATTCGCACCGATCAGACCAATCCGGTCTGTATCTTCAATCTGCAAATCAATATCAGATAACAACCGGATGCCGTTATATACTTTATGGATTTTTACTGCTTTGAGCAACATATCCTACACCTCAAAATAAATAAAATTCTGATTACATATCAATTTCCAGTCCGACAGGACAATGATCACTACCCATGACAGCCGGGTAGATCTCTGCTTTTGTGATGCGATCTGCAATCCGGTCAGAAACGAGAAAATAATCAATCCGCCATCCGACATTTCTGGTTCTTGCCTGGTGCATGTAAGACCACCATGTATAGGCATTCTCCTGTGTGGGATGCAGATACCGGAATGAATCCGTAAATCCTGCTTTTAATAATTCCGTGAATTTCTCCCGTTCCTGGTTCGTGAATCCGGCATTGCCAATATTGGACTTCGGATTTTTCAGGTCAATTTCCTGATGTGCAACATTCATATCACCGCAGATAATCAACGGCTTTTTCTGATCCAGTTTCAGCAATAAATTCCGGAAATCATCTTCCCACTGCATTCTGTAATCCAGTCTTGTCAAGGCTCTTTGTGAATTGGGGACATAAATATTGATTAACTGGAATTTTTCATACTCTGCTATGATTGTCCTGCCCTCTGTCATATGATTTTCAAAATTAAAAGTCAGTTTCAGAGGTTCTTGCTTTGTAAACAATGCCGTTCCGGAATAGCCTTTCTTTACAGCACTGTTGAAATACTGATGCCAGCCATCAAATTTTGTTGTGACCTGCTCCGGCTGCATTTTAGTTTCCTGAATGCAGAACAGATCCGCATCAAAGGCTCTGAAATGCTGTTCAAAGCCTTTGCTGAGATTTGCCCGGAATCCATTCACATTCCAAGATAGTAATTTCATTCTCAATGATAATCCTTTCGTTAAGCAAGCTTATCTAGCTTTCTGGAAATTTCTTTCATCTGTTCTTCCACCCCAAGGCTTCCGATCATAGAAACCAGAACGAGATCCTTTGCATCAGAAAAAGAAATTTCATGATCTTCTGCAAAATTTTTAATCAGAAAAAACAGATCTTCCGCATTTGCAGAAACAATTTTCATATCAAAACGTTCCAGATATTTCATATGCCTGCTTTTTCTTCAAGTTCTGCGACGACAGTCGCACAATGTGTGGAAACAGTCAGCAAAACTTTTCCTTTTTTATCGGCAACAGTTAACATATTGTCACTGTCATCAATGGTAACGGATTCAAAATATTTTTCAAGCAAAATCTTATCACCGACATAAGCCGTGATTCTATAATTTCCATAACCCATGATTTACGTCTCCTTTCAGGTTCAGGATTCCAGGAATACTCTGAATGCCCGGTATGCTGCCCAAACATCCGTTTTTGCAACTAATTCATATGGCGAATGCATAGACAGAACCGGTACACCAATGTCGATCGTGTCAATGTTCAGATTGGCAATATATGCCGCAAC
>CAMWOX010000256.1 GCA_947175975.1 uncultured Ruminococcus sp. | reverse complement strand
GACTAGTCCTACACATAAGCCATCCAGTACTCTTGGCACAACACACTGCATAAATGTGAGTACTGGACTGATACCGAACAACGTCACGCCCATCGTACTGGGCATCATGATGCCTGCCGCCTGCATGAAACTGCAAATGCCGAATGCTGCACCAATCACAAGACTTCCCGTAACGCCCAGCGAAACCGCCGCCAGTGCAATCGGAATTGTGTTCAGTGTGATGGATAATGCAGGATTAATCGGAATCGTTCCATACGGTGTTGTGGAAAAGATAATCACAATCGCCAGCAGTAATCCCAGAATTACCAGGTTTTTGGTTTTTTGGTTTGACATAAAAATTCCTCCTTGTTATTGTTCCCCGGAAAATCAGGGATACAGTACAATTTACGAGTTTATTATAGCATAGTTCTGAAATTTTGTCAAGAGAGTTACAGGAAATCTCTTGCAATTTTCTGAAAAATATGCTATGATAATCAAAGATCTTAAAAAATAACAGAAAGAGTTGATAATTATGCTGAAAAATAAAACGGTTCTTCTGGGAATCACCGGGAGCATTGCGGCTTATAAGATTGCCAATCTTGCCAGAATGCTCAAAAAACTGCATTGTGATGTACATGTACTGATGACACAGAATGCCACAGAATTTATTAATCCTGTAACATTGGAGACACTCACGGAACATAAATGTCTGATTGATACATTTGACAGAAATTTTCAATACAGTGTAGAACATGTTGCACTTGCAAAACAAGCGGATCTTGTCATGATTGCCCCTGCTTCTGCGAATATCATCGGCAAGATTGCAAACGGTATTGCGGATGACATGCTGACAACAACCGTGATGGCTTGTCCCTGTAAGAAAATCATTGCTCCTGCAATGAATCATAACATGTATCATAATCCGATTGTACAGGATAATCTTGCGAAATTAAAAAAATTCGGTTATGAGATCATCCAGCCGGATAGGGGAATGCTTGCCAATGGTGATACTGGAGACGGCAGAATGCCGGAAGAAAGCGTTCTGTTAGAATATATCCTGAAAGAAATCGCCTTTGAGAAAGATCTTGCAGGCAAGAAAATCCTGGTGACCGCCGGAGCAACCAGGGAATCCATTGATGCTGTACGCTTTATCAGTAATTATTCCACTGGAAAAATGGGTGTTGCAATTGCCAGAGCCGCCATGTACCGTGGAGCAGATGTTACTCTTATTGCAGGACATATGGAAGTTGTACCGCCTATGTTTGTGAAGTACATTCCGGTTGTTTCCGCACAGGATATGTTTGATGCTGTTGTGAAAATTGCAAGTGAATTTGATATCATCATCAAATCCGCCGCTGTGGCAGACTATACGCCGGAGACAAGCGTGGATTACAAACTGAAAAAATCCGATCAGGATTTATCCATTCCATTAAAACGAACAGCCGATATTCTGAAATATCTGGGAGAACATAAAGCTAAAAATCAATTGCTCTGCGGTTTTTCTATGGAAACAGAAAATGTACTTGAAAATTCCAGAAAGAAACTGATTTCCAAGAATTGTAACATGATCTGTGCCAATAATCTGAAAACATCCGGTGCAGGATTCGGCACAGATACCAATGTTCTTACACTGATCAGAAAAGACAGTGTAACAGAACTTGAAAAAATGCCCAAAGAGTCCGCCGCACACAGGATTCTGGATCAGATTCTGGCAATGCAGAAATCATGACAAGCAACAACAGCGACCGGCTTAGAAAATCCAGTCGCTGTTAAAATGTTGTTTTATGGTCATTTCGCCTGCACCGGGAAATCTGCCTGTTCGAGCAGATGTACAAGCAGTTTCAGAACATTCATAGAATCCGAAAGCGTGATTTTGCCATCCTGGTCGGAGTCCGCATTCTTTTTGCCGGATTCTAAGATCTTGTCCACACCAACATAGACCCTGTTCATGAGAACAACGTCCAGGATTTCAATCTTGCCGTTTTCATCTGCGTCGCCCCAGAGGATTTCTGGATTGGTTACCGGATCTGTTGTGTCCTGATTCTCGTTCAGTGCGACAAATTCTCGGTTATATTTTTCAGCGTATGCCTGTGCGGTAGAACCTGGGTAGCCATAGATCACCGTTGTGTCATTGATCGTAGATTCATTGTCATAAATTTTACAGTCTGCATTTTGAATTGTGATAGATTCCAAAGAAGAACAACCAAATGCAATATTTCCAATGTTCATGACACTATCTGGGATTATGACAGATGTCAAGGAAGAACAGTCACAAAAAGCACCCTCTCCAATACTGGTAACACTGTCTGAAATTGTAACAGATGTTAGAGCAGAACAGTACTGAAATGCACTACCGCCAATACTAGTGACGCTATCTGGAATTGTAATAGATTTCAAAGCAGAACAACTATGAAATGCACTATTGCCAATACTAGTGATATTTTCCGAGATTGTAATAGATTCCAGAGAAGAACAATAAGAAAATGTCATATATTCGATATTTGTAACACTATCTGGAATTATGACAGATGTCAAAGCAGAACAGTGACTAAATGCACCAGATCCAATAATTGTAACATTATTCGGAATGGTGATAGATTTTAAGGAAGAACAGCCCCAAAATGCATAATGTTCAATGCTTGTGACACTGTCTGGGATTGCGACAGATTCCAAAAAAGAACATCCACTAAATGTATAATCTCCAATGCTTGTGACACCATCTGGAATTGTGATAAATTTCAAAAAAGAACAGCCATTAAATGCATAATCTCCAATGCTTGTGACACTATCCGGGATTGTAATAGATTTCAAAGAAGAACAGTCACTAAATGTATAATCTCCAATATTTATGACACTATCTGGGATTGTGACAGATTCCAAAAAAGAACAGCCATTAAATGCATAATCTCCAATGCTTGTGACGCTATCCGGGAT
>CAMWOX010000255.1 GCA_947175975.1 uncultured Ruminococcus sp. | reverse complement strand
GTTATAATATCTGTAAGCATGTTGGAATTTGTAATTTTATTGTTTATTGTTGTTCTGAAACATGCAAAATAGACTAGGAGGTTCTAAAATGGCTACAAAAACGACTGTTCCGTTTAACGGCACTGCTGAGCAGGAAGAAAAGCTTCATGCAGTAATTGCCGCACACAAGGGCGACCCTGGTGCGTTGATGCCTGTATTGCAGCAGGCACAGGACATCTATGGGTATCTGCCAATGGAAGTGCAGAAAATTATTTCCGATGAGATGGAAATTCCGCTTGAGAAAATTTATGGAGTTGTGACATTCTATGCACAGTTCTCACTCTATCCGAAGGGAAAATATAATATTTCTGTCTGTCTTGGTACGGCTTGCTATGTAAAGGGTTCTGGCGATATTTATGACAAACTCCAGGAAGTACTCGGTATTGGTGACGGCGAATGCACACCCGATGGAAAATTCTCTCTCGAGGCTTGCCGTTGTATCGGTGCTTGCGGTCTTGCACCTGTTCTCACTGTCAACGAGGATGTTTATGGTCGTCTGACGACTGATAAGGTAAAAGAAATTCTCGATAAATACGAGTAATTCGTATTGGTGATATACTGAAAATAATTTAAATCTTAAATCTATAATCTATGAAAGGGGAAAGCTACTTGAGAAAGTCACATATACATAGTAAAAAGTATCTGTGAATATATGCCATATGTGATATGGGCATTTTTTCTCATTATGGGTATTGTTGCCTATATTTTTGAGTAGCAGGATGAATACATGAAGACATTGCAGGAAATTCAGCAGATTCGTGATGCGATGCATCCCGAACTGGAACTGCGTCATGAGGGTTCTCAGGAAGCAAACAGCAAGTATGAAAAACATGTCCTGATCTGTGCAGGTACTGGCTGTACTTCTTCTGCATCCCTGACAATCGCCAAGACATTGGAAGAGGAACTGGAAAAGAATGGGCTTTCTGAGAAAATTCAGGTGATCCGCACCGGTTGCTTCGGTCTCTGTGCTTTAGGTCCTATTATGATTGTATATCCGGAGGGTGCTTTCTATTCCAGAATCAAGGCAAAGCATATCCCCCAGATTGTACAGGAGCATTTGATAAATGGTACTCCTGTGAAAGAGTTGCTTTATGATGAAACTGTTACGGACGAGGGAATTAAGTCCCTGAATGAAACAAGTTTCTATAAAAAACAGCACCGTGTGGCTCTGAGGAACTGCGGTGTGATCAATCCAGAAAATATTGATGAATATATTGGCAAGGACGGCTATCAGGCACTTGCAAAAGTTGTCAAGGAAATGTCTCCTGAGGACGTTATTCAAACAATTCTGGATTCTGGTCTCAGAGGCAGAGGCGGCGGCGGTTTCCCGACTGGTATGAAGTGGAAACTTGCCAGAACCATTGTTCCGGATGCAGATCAGAAATACGTCTGCTGCAACGCTGACGAGGGCGACCCGGGTGCATTCATGGACAGAAGTGTACTGGAAGGTGACCCGCATGTTGTTCTGGAAGCTATGGCAATTGCCGGCTATGCAATCGGCGCAACACAGGGCTATATTTATGTCCGTGCAGAATATCCGATTGCAGTAGAACGTCTGAAGATTGCCATTGCACAGGCAAGAGAATACGGTGTACTCGGCAAGAATATCTTCGGTTCTGATTTCAGCTTTGATATTGATCTGAGACTGGGTGCAGGTGCATTCGTGTGCGGCGAAGAAACAGCTCTGATGACTTCTATCGAAGGCAACAGAGGTGAACCTCGTCCGAGACCTCCGTTCCCGGCTGAAAAAGGTCTGTATCAGAAACCTACTATTTTAAATAACGTGGAAACTTATGCAAACGTTCCGCAGATTATCCTGAATGGTGCAGAATGGTTTGCTTCCATGGGTACTGAAAAATCCAAGGGATCAAAAGTATTTGCTCTCGGTGGCAAGATCAAGAATACTGGTCTTGTAGAAGTTCCGATGGGTACAACACTCCGTGAAGTAATTGAAGAAATCGGCGGCGGCATTCCGAATGGCAAAAAATTCAAGGCTGCACAGACCGGTGGTCCTTCCGGCGGCTGTATTTCTACTGATAATTATGACGTTCCGATTGATTATGACAACCTGATTGCAATCGGCTCTATGATGGGTTCAGGCGGTCTGATCGTTATGGACGAAGATAACTGCATGGTTGATATTGCAAAATTCTTCCTGGAATTTACTGTGGATGAATCTTGCGGTAAGTGTACACCATGTCGTATCGGTACAAAGCGTATGTATGAAATGCTTGACAAGATCACAAAGGGTCAGGCTACTCTGGAAGATCTTGACAAACTGGAAGAACTTTGCTACTATGTCAAGGCAAATTCTCTTTGCGGTCTTGGTCAGACAGCACCGAACCCGGTTCTTTCTACACTTAAGAACTTCCGCAATGAGTACGAAGCACATGTACTGGCTAAGAAGTGTCCTGCTGGTGTCTGCAAAGATCTGATGACATTCAATATCGTTCCGGATAAGTGCGTTGGCTGTGGTCTTTGTGCAAAGAACTGCCCGGTTCATGCAATCACACAGGGCGATTATATCGCTCCTGGCAAAAAACGTGCTGCATTTGTGATTGATACCCAGAAATGCATTAAGTGCGGTGTCTGCATGGGCAATTGCAGACCGAATGCAATCACAAAAGGCTAATCAGAGGAGGAGCATTTAACAATGGCTGATATTAATATTAAAATTAATGGCATTCCGGTAACTGTTCCTAAGGGGACAACCGTTCTGGAGGCTGCACATATGGTTGGCGTTTGTATTCCGACGTTCTGCTATATGAAAGAAATTAACGAGATCGGTGCTTGCCGTATCTGTATGGTAGAAATCAATGAGGGCAGAGGATTTCGTCTGGTGGCTGCCTGTGTGTATCCCTTGAATAATGACGGCACAGAAGTCCTCACTAA
>CAMWOX010000254.1 GCA_947175975.1 uncultured Ruminococcus sp. | reverse complement strand
GAGGACTTCCGACCTTTCTGGAACTTCTTTGACCTGAAAGCTTATATTATTATGATAATTATGATGGGAGGCGGTATAGGATTAAGAGCCTGTGGTGTATTTCCAGATTTCTTTATTGCATTTTTTTATACGGGACTCGGATGTGCTTTATTTCTTGCAGGAATTTTGTTTGTTGCTGAATTTATTCGATTTAAGTAGGAGTATAGTTATCATGGATATTGAAAAAACAAAACAATATTACAGCGAATTGACAAGAGCAGATACCTGTAGTTGTGACTATTGCCAGAATTACATAGATGAAATCAGAGTCTCTTATCCAGCAGTAGCAGAATATCTTATGACATTAGGTGTTGCTATAGAAATACCATTTGAAGTGCTGTTGCCATTAGAAACCGTCAACGGATATATGAAGTATGATGAAGTTCAGTACTTGATTGTTGGAAACAGCGACGGATTTAAGGAAACTAAAATAGGGAATGTTGACATCTATTCAACGAATAGCCATCCAGATGCAACATATAAAGGAGAATATTTTATTCTTGCAGCAGGACCATTTTACATAAAATGTCGCACAGATAAGTATAAATTTGATTAATAAATAATTTGTTATCAGAAGTAAGCACTTGGCTTACTCATATAAATCAGAATTTATTGGGAGAAACTTATGAAAGTATACGAAATAGAGTTAAATCGAAAACAATATGCAAGATTAGAAAAAATGCTGACTTATGAAAATGTCAGCAGATTAGCAAGAAATCAGCCTATAAACGGTTATGAACTCTTATCTGCTGTGCTAGAAGAGCTATATTCACCCGTGAAAGATGGATGGAGTACACTCGAAGTCCTGTTAGCAGAATCCGATGAAGAACTGGAATTATTAAGGTATATCACAAAGCATATTATTCCAGAGGATGAAGATTACTTCGTAAGACAATTAGGGAAAAAATTCAATTGCAAAAAGAACTTTGAAATTAAGATAGAACTTAAATTCTGATTTATCTTAGTAACTGAACAGAATTTATCTTAGGGCTGGTCTGATATCATGAGTGATAGAGAAGTAAGCACTTGGCTTACTCATATAAATCGGAATTTAGAGGTGTAAAGATGAAGGTACTTTTATTCCTTGCCAAAGGCTTTGAAACAATGGAAGCAAGTGTATTTGTTGATGTTATGGGGTGGGCAAGACATGATTACCATTATGATGTTGAAGTAATCACTTGTGGATTTCAAAAAATTGTTACTAGCACTTTTGGTGTACCTGTAACTGTTGATGTATTATTAAAAGATGTTTGTGTAGACGAATATGATGCGTTAGCAATTCCCGGTGGTTTTGAAGAATTTGGGTTTTATGAAGAAGCCTTTTCCAAAAAATTATCTGATGTAATTAACACGTTCAACCGTCAACACAAGATGATAGCAACAGTTTGTGTTGCGGCTCTTGCACTAGCTCATAGTGGCATATTAACAGGTAAAAAAGCCACAACTTATCATCTGAACAATGGACACAGACAGAAACAGCTTGCAGAATATGGCGTGGAAATTGTGAATGAACCTGTTGTTAAAACGGATAATATCATTACATCATATTGCCCACAGACTGCACCAGAAGTTGCATTTGTTCTTTTAGAAAATCTGATAGGAACAGAGAAAATGCTTAACGTCAAATCAGCTATGGGTTACGAAAAAGTTAGCGTGAATTTATAAAAAATTTCAAAAATGTTTAAATATTTAGTCAAAAAAACTTGACAGACATTAAAAATTATGTTATAATAATGATGTCAGCCGAAAACCAAAGCTGACATACCAAGCTTGCAGACCAGCACAGAAAAACAACTGTAAGTATGTACCTATCGCTACTGGGGAATTTAAGCCTGTGGAGTGTTACAGCAAACGAAAGTAGCTTCGGCAAAATCGGATACAATGAAGCAGGAAGATATTTCGTGAGGAATATCACAGTATAGATATATGAAATTTTTATAGATTTGTATATATTTATCGTAGCGGATTTGAATAAAGCGTGATAAATTCTGATTTATCCGAAAAAATCAACCTGCGTTCCGCAGAGAGCAAAGTCAGCTTCTGCAATTCTTTGGTGTAAGAAAAAACACTTGACATTCTCCCCCGCTCATAGAGACGGAGGAATTTTTTTGTCAGGCTGGATAAAACTGCAATTTTGTTGGAAACGCTTGACAAACTCGTAAGAAAATGCTATACTAAAACAAGAATCAATTTGATTTTGGTTCTTATTTTATTTTGAAAAGGAGTTTTTCCCATGTACAAAGATTTGATGGATACCATTGGTTATGTTGCATCTGTTGATCCGGAAGTCGGTTCAGCCATGCAGAAAGAACTTGCACGTCAGAGAAGAAATCTGGAACTGATTGCCAGCGAAAATATCGTGTCTCCGGCAGTGATGTGTGCTATGGGCAGCGTTCTGACAAATAAATATGCAGAGGGCTATCCGGGCAAACGTTACTATGGCGGATGTGAATGCGTGGACGTTGTAGAACAGATTGCCATTGACAGAGCCTGTGAATTGTTCGGCGCAAAATTTGCCAACGTACAGGCACATTCCGGCGCACAGGCAAATACTGCTGTGTATGTGGCTGTTCTCAAGCCTGGTGATACCGTTCTCGGTATGAGCCTTGCGGACGGCGGACATCTGACGCACGGTTCACCTGCCAATATTTCCGGTAAGTACTTCAATTTTGTTTCTTATGGTCTGAATGATACAACAGAGACAATTAATTATGATGATGTGCAGAAACTTGCAGAAGAGACACAGCCGAAGCTGATTGTTGCCGGTGCATCTGCTTATCCGAGAGCCATTGACTTCAAGCGTCTGTCCGAGATTGCAAAATCTGTGAATGCATTATTCATGGTAGATATGGCACATATTGCAGGATTAGTTGCCGCAGGTGTCCATGAGTCTCCCGTGC
>CAMWOX010000253.1 GCA_947175975.1 uncultured Ruminococcus sp. | reverse complement strand
ATAGTCTCTCAAGTATCTGAGCAACTGCATTTTCTGTTTGTTCTGCCTTTGCATCTTTTACAATTCCCGAAAGTGTCACAAGCATTGGCGGTTGTGCTTTTTCTGGTTGCTCTGCCTTAGTATCTTTTACCTTTCCGGACAGTGTCACAAGTATTAAAGGAAGCACATTTGATAGCTGTTCTTCTTTGACATCCGTCACAATTCCAGAAAGTATCACAAGTATCGGGGAATCTGCATTTTGTTGGTGTTCCTCTTTGGAATCTATCACGATTCCGGAGAGTGTGACAAGTATTGGTAACTATGCATTTGCTTACTGTCCTTCTTTGGAATCTGTCAAAATTCAAAATGCAGAATGTGGAATTGATGAAAGTGAATATACAATTAATGACACAGCAACCATTTATGGCTATTCAAATTCTACTGCACAGGCATATGCAAAAAAATATGATCGGAAATTTGTTGCACTGGAAAATCAGGAGACAACAGATCCCATTACAGATCCAGAAATCCTTTGGGGCGATGCAGACGAAAACGGCAAAGTAGAAATCCTGGATGTTGTTCTGATGAACAGGGTTTATGTCGGTGTAGATAAGATCTCCGACTCTGGTAAAAAGAATGCTGACACCGATCAGGACAACAAGATCTCGTTGTCGGATTCTATGAATGTTCTGAAACTGCTTGTGCATCTGCTAGAACAGAATGATTTCCCGATTGCGGCGGAAGCCTGATTTAGAACAATTCAAGAAAAACAGATCTGCATTTACTTTTGTTCCTGGAGATACAGGCTGACTCTGCTCTGAATTAATTTTGCGGTATCCTCTGCACTCTGGTCACCTGAAAAATACATACTGCTTTCCTCAGAAATAATATTGACAATCGTTTCATCATAATAACAACATTCTGTGACGTTCTCCACATAAGAAAGAAATTCCTGCATTTCCTGTTCTGTCGCATTCTGCAAGGCAACAGTCGTACTTCCAATAAAATACATTCTCGCTGTACCAATAATATTTCCATCGAAATCTCTCACATAATCTAAGGCATCCTTGATCTGTTGATCCATTGCACTGCGTTTCACAGGCAGACTCTGCCCTACATTTTCTTGTGAAGTATCAGAAAGCAAATACATGAAAAATTCCCAGGCTTCATTTGAATAAAGCGACTGTGCATTGATAGCAAGTTGATATTCTGGTATAAAATAAGCACCGCAACTGTCCTCCTGCATGGTTGGAAATCCTGTAAAAGAAATCTCTGCACTGCCGAACTCTCCCTCCCGTACGGAATGCCAGCGATAAGGTTCATAAAGATTCACATCACAGAAAAGTGCCTGATTATTTCTGTACTCCCTGCCGGAACTTTCTACATAATCCATCAGCATACTGCCATCTTCAAATTCGTTGCAGAGTTCCAGAATCCGGATGAAATCCGGATTTTCAAAATTACATGTCCAGTCTGCTGTATTCACAAAACTGGAGATATTCTTTTCACATAAAATATACAGTGCAGATTCTTTCAATGTATTCTGAAATAATTTCATATCCTCCGGCATTCTGTCCGCCAGTGCTGTAAACTCTGAAACATCCAGACCGTTTTCTACTCCAGCAAATTCCGTTTTGCCTGCAAGCGTCTGAATATGGAATGAAAAACCAACTGCCGGAATCGCATTCCCATATTTCTGAGACGCAAAGAAATTCATAAAATAATTTTCATCTGTCAGAGTGTCTTCTTTCCGGATTTTTCCGGACAGATCTTCAAATAATCCTTTGCTCCAGAAACTCAGGAATGGCAGATCATCCGTACAGATCACATCCGCAACAATCCCATCTGTCATATCCTGCTGCATTTGTTGAAGTGCCGTCTGATATTCATCATTCATTCCGTATTTCGCCATATAATTAACGGGGACAATGCGGATTGTTTCACTCTGTCTGTTGAAATCCTGTATTTTTTCTGTCAGATCATCTGATAATTCGATTCCTGTAAGCGTGAGAACCTTTGTATTTGCAATATCTTCCTGGGAACGCTCATGCAAGAGCCATAGTTCTGTCTGTTGATAACTGACAGAATTTTGTATCATATAACGTCTGCAACTAAGAATGATTTGCCCATCCGGCATAACTTTTACATGCTGTATCAGATCCGGCGAAAAATCGGAACAGCTCCAGTTTATGACCATTTCTTTTGTATCACCTGAAACGCCATACAGCCCACTTTGCAGATTCAGAAAATAATCATATTCCCCACAGCCGTCCACAATCACATGCTGAATACCTCTGACTTCGGCATCCTCCGTATCAACTGCAAGAGGTGTGATTGTCATTGTCTGGGGATCTACAATCCCATATTGTTTTTTGTTAATTCCCTGTGCGTAATATTCCAGTCCGATTCTGTTATCTGCCGTGCGGAACATAGCAAATCCCTGAATGTCTGTCATATTCTCTCCTCCGATTGTGCCGAGCAGATGATAAGAAGCATCAAAGACAGAAAGCATATTGTCTGTGCCGCTTCTCGTCTGGATGTATAAATTTCCCTCCCGATCCATTGTACTTGTGGAATAATAGGTAATTTCATCCTCGAACAGATTCGGTAATGTATAACAATCCAACAGCTCCATTTCTGTATTATAGATTTCTGCATATAACGGTTCTTCTTCCAAAACTCTGTAATTACCATCTACAATATGTGTGGCATACAGAATCATGATATTGCCGTCCGGCATTTCCATCGCACCAAGCATACTGATAAAATGACTTTCGTCCTGTTGTTTCAGATATTCCAGTGTATAACTTTCCTTTTCTCCGGTAGAAATCTGATACTTAAAATCAGTCGTAACAATATAATCCCCCATGTATTCATAATTTCCGCTATTTTCTAATGGGTTTTCCGTATTGATTGGTAGACGAGTCCCTGCATAGGAATGATTCAATTCAACAGTCAGTGTTGC
>CAMWOX010000252.1 GCA_947175975.1 uncultured Ruminococcus sp. | reverse complement strand
TTTGTAAAGTTTCTGCTACAAAATTAATTTCATGAGCCGCTGTCACAGAATCTGGCAAGCTAGCTCCTTTTACATATCAAAGAATTAAGCTTCAAGAAAAATGTCCAAGGATACAATGTCATTAAAAACCAAATATTTTCAAATACTTTTTTCTTACTTTCTCCATTATGTTTTTTGGAGATTCATTTTAAAAAAATAGAATTATTTTAGTAAATAAAGGAGCTGTAATTTTTATGAAAAATCCGATTATCACAATCGAAAGAGAATATGGAAGCGGCGGCAGTGTGATCGGCAAACTTGTTGCGGAAAAATTGGGAATCCCATTCTATAATCATGAGATCCTGGAAATGGCATCGGAAAGACTGGGTGTTCCTGTAACAAAGCTGGAGGGTGCAGAAGAATCTTCTCCGAAAAGCTTTCTCTATACACTGTTATTAAATTCCAATCCGGCAAGGACAATGGAGGATAATCTTCCTGTCTCGGACAAGATCTATATCACGGAAACGCAGATTATCAAGGAACTGGCACAGCAGGGAAGCTGTGTGATTGTTGGTAGATGTGCAAACTGGATTTTGCGGGACAATCCCCATAAATTCGGTGTGTTTGCCTATGCGCCGAAAGCATTCCGGTTGCAGTATGCGCAAGATACATATCATGTTCCGGCAAAGGAGATCGGGACACTTCTGCCCAAAGTAGACAGCCGCCGGGAGAAATTCTACAATATCAATACCGGAGGCAACTGGCACGATAAGGGCAATTACACGGTATGTCTCAATACGGCACGGCTTGGGATTGAGAATGCGGTCAGCCTGATTGTACATGCGGTGCAGAATATGCCAGATCCGCAGGATAAATAATCAAATAAGATTCCGGTTTTTAATTTTCAACAGGTGGATTTTCTGATTCATCTGTTGTTTTTTTCAAAATTTTTTAATGTAGAAAGAAGATGATACTTTGCGTATTTCGTTTGACCTTGATGACACGCTGTTTATCAATCCAGAAAAAACAGATGCCGAACCGGAATTGAAATTCCCCTTGAATCTGCTGTTTCGGGACAGACTACGGAAAGGTACAATAGAACTCATGCAGTATCTGAAACAAAATCAGATCGAAATCTGGATCTATACAACTTCGTTCCGGTCAGAAAAATATATTAAAAATTTATTTTCATGCTACGGAATCCGACTGGATGGCATTATTAACGGTGCAAGACATGCCAAGGAAGTCCAGGCACACAAGGCAGAGCCTATGCCGTCCAAGTATCCCTCGCATTACAGAATTGCTCTGCATGTTGATGATGACAAATCCGTTCTGGAGAATGGCAGAATGTACGGTTTCCGGGTGTATCTGATCCCTGAACAAGATCCGGACTGGACAAAAAATATTTTAAAAATTTTAAATAGCACCAGTTCACAGCATTCTGCATATCCTGTAACAAGAGCAGAAAGCTCAAAAAGGAGAGAGATACATGAACCAGAAAAAGAGAATCCTCGTTGCCGGCGGTGATCTGCGTTATGGCTATACAGCGGCATCTTTGGCTGATCATTTAGAAACGTATGCAGTCGGATTCCAGTCAGCTGTTTCTGAAAAAGTACAGCTTGTAGAAACCTCTGCGGAAGATCTGCCGTTGTGTGATGTACTCGTCCTGCCGATGCCTGTCTCAGATGACGGTATTCTAGTCAATGCACCGTTCAGCCAAAGGAATATTTCCATCCGGGGTCTACTGTCTGCACTGAAACCGGGCGCATTGGTACTGGGCGGAAAATTTGGAAAATCACAGGGAATTTTTGATCAGGCAGGTATCGAAACAGCGGATTATCTCGCAAGGGAAGAATTTAGTACCCGGAATGCTGTTCCCACAGCAGAGGGTGCAATCCAGATTATGCTCGAAGAAATGCCGTGTACAATCTGTGGCAGTCAGATCCTGATTCTGGGATTCGGCAGGATCGGCAGCAGATTAGCGGCAACACTCCATGCAATGGGTGCAGAAGTAACAGTTGCCGCTCGGAATGTTGTCAAGCGTGCTGAAGCGGAAATGCTCGGCTGTCAAAGTATTACATTCTCAGGATTAGAAAATGCTGTGAAACATGCAGACGTGATCTGCAATACTGTTCCGGCTCTGGTGCTGACAGAACCGATACTGCAACAGATCCAGCAGAATGCATTGATACTGGATTTAGCGTCCAAGCCAGGTGGTGTTGATTGGGATGCGGCACAGACACTCGGAAAACGTGTGATCTGGGCATTATCCCTGCCCGGTAAAACTGCACCTGTTACCGCCGGGGAAATCATTGCAAAGACAATTCTGCATATCCTGGATGAAAGGGGGATGCTGGATGCATGATTTAGAGGGTGTCAAAATAGGTTTCGTCATGACGGGATCTTTCTGTACATTTACACAGGCATTCGACCAGGCGGAATATTTAGTTTCCTGCGGTGCAGTGCTGATTCCTGTGATGTCGTGGAATGCTTCCGGGATTTCTACAAGATTTGGAACGGCAAAAGAGCAGTGTCAGAGATTGGAGGATATTGCAAATCACAAAATTATTATGACAATTGAAGATGCTGAGCCGATTGGTCCAAAAAATATGACCGATCTGATGTTAGTAGAGCCATGCACTTCAAATACAGTGGCAAAACTTGCATTGAGTATTACAGACAGTCCGGCGACAATGGCGGTCAAATCTCACCTGCGGGGACAGAAACCAGTTGTACTGGCGATTGCATCAAATGATTCCTTGGCAGGAAGTATGAAACATCTTGGCTTATTATTCCACACCAAGTATTATTATTTTGTACCGATCCGGCAGGATGATGCTGAGAAGAAACCGACTTCGTTAGTCGCAGATTTTTCCAAGACAGCAGATACAATTGTGAGTGCATTGAATGGCAAACAGTTGCAACCGGTATTAGTATAGCACAGAAACGGCGGAATGCCGTTTCTTT
>CAMWOX010000251.1 GCA_947175975.1 uncultured Ruminococcus sp. | reverse complement strand
ACTACTACTACTATCTAGACTGAATAATAAAAATAAGCAAAAACTCGCTTCCAAAAAATTCCAATCGCCGGTCAAAAAACCTTGATTTTGCAGAAACCAAAAAAAACCAATCAAAATCACAGTGTGATTACCCCCTAGTCTGTAAAAATTCATACTGCAAAATACAAATCTGGAAATAGATAAACTACATTTTGCAGAACAAAATAATTTTCATTTATCAAAATCAAATTCTGGTAATTCCGGAACTTTGTTTTTTATAGATTTTTGAATTTTCCAAAAACCAAATTTTAGATTTCAAGCCAAGGAGTTGATTCCCATGCAATTTATTTGCAACAAGGATAATTTATGCAAAGCTATCTCCCACGTTTCAAAGGCCGTTTCTGCCAAGTCATCCATTCCGGTTCAGGAAGGCATCTGTGTATCTATGCACCAGAACGGCATTACTCTCACAGGGTATAATCTCGAAATCGGAATCCGGACGACTGTTCCGGCAACCTGCAATGACACATTCCGGTTTGTTCTCAATGCAAGATTATTCAGCGAAATGACCAGACGAATGCCAGGAGAAGAAATCATACTGAAAATTGACGAATGTTTCAATGCCAGTCTGCACAGTGATTCCACACACTACCGGCTTTCTGCGATGAGTGCAGAAGACTTTCCGGAACTCCCTGTTGTGGAAAGCACAGCAAAGACATCCGTTCCGCAGGATGTACTCAAGACGATGATTCAGGAATCCAGTTTTGCAGCTTCCGTCAAGGAAGATCAGCCGATTCTCACGGGAGAACTGTTTGAGGCACAGGACGGTGTATTTTTTGTCGTTGCTATGGACAGATACCGGCTTGCACTGCGGCAGGAAGCACTCCCGGATCAGGAGAATTTCCATTTCGTCGTGCCTAAGAAAGCTCTCAACGAGCTGATCGGAATGCTCCGGGATGATCCGGATGCTGTCTGTGAATTTTCTACCAATGGCAGGCATATTGTTTTTGCCGTAAATGGTTTTTCCCTGTTTGCAAGACTTCTGGAGGGACAGTTCCACAATTTCCGGACAAGTATTCCGGTAGACAGCAAAACGAGCGTGATTCTCAGTAAACGTGAAATTATGGCATCCGCAGAACGCTGTGGTCTGCTAATCAGTGAAAAGCACAGATCACCCATGAAATGCACATTTGCGGATGATTTTATGGAAATTTCCTGTGAAACACCTGTTGGAAGCATCAGGGACAAGATTCCTGCGGAAATCTTTGGTAGCAATCTCACAATCGGATTCAGCAATAAATATCTGCTGGAGGCATTAAGAGCCTGTCATTGCGATAAAATCCGTCTCCAGATGAACGGCAGCAACAAAGTAATCAAGATTACACCGGTTGAGGACGAAAGTTTTATTTATTTAATCATGCCGATTCAGCTCAGAGACTGAGTGAAAATAATTTATATCTATTTTTCCGGGTTTTGCATGAATATAAAACCCGATACAGGAGGACTTTATCATGGCTTTACAGCATGAAACAATCCAGATCCGGACAGAATTTATTAAGCTTGATTCTCTGCTTAAATTTGCAGGACTCTGTGATACAGGCGGTTTCGCTAAAGAATTAATCCAGCAGGGGCAGGTAAGCGTCAACGGCGAAGTCTGCACGATGCGTGGCAAGAAGATTCGTCCGGGCGATGAGATCGCTGTTGAGAATTATATCCTGCATGTCAAGAATCAAGAATAATTTTTTATTATCCAGAAATTTATGCATATTACAGAATTTTCAGCACATGGTTTCCGAAATCTTCAGCATGTTTTATTCTATCCCGATCCGAAGCTGAATTTGATCACCGGAAACAATGCACAGGGTAAGACCAATTTACTGGATGCAATCTGGCTTATGACCGGGTGCAGAAGTTTTCACGGCATTCAGGAACGGCATTATCTGGGCTTTTCAGCAGATTATTTTCAATGCTGCATGAAGTTTCATGATGACCAAAGGGTTCAGGAAATACGTTACAGTGTTGAAAAAAAACAGCAGAAAGCAAAAAAAATTTCCGTCAATGGTGTAGTAAGCAACAAACCTGCTAACTTGTTTGAAATATTCCAATGCGTAGCATTTTCTCCTGCGGATCTTGTATTGATCGACGGATCGCCTGAAAAACGCCGTTCTTTTATGGATTTAGGGGCATGTCAGCTTTATCCAGAAAGAATGCGTTATGTGAACACGGCAGTACACTTGCTGAATCAGCGTAATGCAGGGATTCAGCAGGCAATCAAGAAAAAAATCCGCAAACAGGATATTCTGCTTTGGGATGCACAGCTTGCACAAGTGAGTATTTTTCTGACCAGGATGCGAGCTGACTATATCCGCAATTTATCGCCGTTATGCGAAGAATTATACAGTCTGATTACAGGTGGCAGAGAAAAACTCGAAGTTTCTTACCGGAGTGCTATTTTCCCTGATTTACCAGATTTTGAAAATTTTCAGGAAAACAGTTTCGTTCAGGCATACCAGAACACACTTAGCGAACGACTGGAAGATGATTTCCGGCTTGGTTACACACTCCGGGGAATCCATCGGGATGAACTGCATCTTGCAATTAATCGCAAGCCTGTACATTTGTTCGGTTCGCAAGGGCAGAAAAAAACCGTAGCATTGGTATTGAAATTGGCACAAGCACACCTGTACCGGAAAAAATTGCAGAGATCTCCAGTAATTCTGTTGGACGATGTCATGGGAGAACTTGACGAACAACGGCAAAGATTGATTTACAATGCTGTTTCAGACATGCAGGTATTTATCACGCTGTGTCACGCATCTTCCTTAAAACTGACTGAAACAGGAAAGATTTACAGGATGCAGGAGGGAAGCCTCAGCGAGACGGATTGAATTTTCAACAGCTGTGGAGAGAAACGTTGAAAAAGCTGGGATTTGATTTCAGGCGTCCGGGAGACAAGAGAAGAGGGGTTACCGCTGAGG
>CAMWOX010000250.1 GCA_947175975.1 uncultured Ruminococcus sp. | reverse complement strand
GATAACGCCGCAGTGCATAGATACTGTCCTGATAGATATACACACGGGAATCAACATAATCGTCCTGCTCCTGAGGCATTTTGAAAAGACATAGACGCTGCTGCATATCTGTTTCCATACGCAACAGGCTTTGCAGAATCGTATATAAAAAATCCAGAATAACCTGATTTTCAAATACCTGTGTTGTTTCCTGTGTTGTCATCATAAGTGTTCTTCTTGGCTGATAATTCTGCCGGTTCACGATGATTCCAGTGTGATACATCACAGGCTCTAACTCGTCAGCGTGCTGAACAATATACTGCATTGTATGAGGGGAAACAGCTTGTAATTTTTCGAAATGATCTATTTTTTCTTTCTGAACTAGCCTGGAACAGGGATTTTTTCTGAGAACTGTATAGCATTTCTCATAAACTTGCAGAATTTCTTCACATTGCTGTAATCTGACTTCAATCGGGATTGTTTGATGTTTCTTGATGCCTGTGTAAATTCTGGAATACTTATGTTCTTCATAGAGAAACTGTTCAGAATTTTGAGAGATATATTTGATCATGCTGATGATATTCCGATTTGTGTCATCGTGTCTGTCAATGCGGACATGAATATTCTCCGTTGCATAGATTTTATTATCATTCATCAACAGCTCAATCCGGACAGCTCCGAAACTGTCCAGGAAAGGCTTCTGATTCATGACAGCATTCTGACTGTTAAGCGTCAGTACAAGCTGATCCTCTTCATGTGTTGTAATAAACGGAAAATTTTCATCATTAATCAGCAGTTTCAATGGGGCAGAATCTGCACCGGAAATAAAAAACTCATAACCGATATTATTATAGACATAATGTTCGGAATGTTCTGTTTCCGGAAAGATCTCTCCCACGGTCTCATCCGTCATCTCCTTGAGTTCTGTTTCAATATCCCTGAGTGTAATACCAGGTGGATATATGCACCCAGAACGCTTATATTTTATAGTGAGTTTTAATTTACGATCTGTCATAGAGATACCACGTCCTTACTGATCAGACCAGATACTGGCAGTATCCCATGTTATCTTTCTGAAATTTCTCCATCGTCTCAATTGCCTGCAAAGTCATAAACAAATGATTTTCTGTACTGATCGTTTTCAGTTTCTCAAACAAGCCACGATAAGAGTCATAATTACCATTGATCTTCGGCAATAATTTCTGAAGAACAGCATAATCCAATGCTTTTTCCTGACTGCGGACAACACCTTCGCTGTCCATGATGCCCTGTGCAACCTGCATATATCTTTCAATGCTGAGTGCAACCCTGGGACTCACACAGAGATTATACTGCAGGAACAGTTCATAGATCCGCTCCCTGATATTCAATAATGGACTGTTTGTATCAGTCTTTGGCGAATCAAAGACTTCCACAAGATTTTTCCAGGGAATTGGTGCAAATTTTTCTTGTTCCGATTCAGAATCAGGCTTTTTCGGAAGTACAGATGTAACATGTGGTAATTTAATCAGACAAGCACGATCAATGAATCTGGGCGAAAGCTGTTCTGTTGTCTGGTCAGTATTCACAGTTGCAACAAAACGCAGTGTTTCAGGAATGTAAATATCTGCCTCTGTACCAATATTGAGCCATCTGTTGGAAATCTCAGACTGATCTGCAAACCGCATGAAATCTGCCCAATAATATTCCAGAGGACTCAAATTAGCTTCATCAAGCAAAATCAATAACGGATACCTGGAATTTTCCCGTTCTATATCAAGAATCTGGAGGGCATCATAGACTTTGCTGTTATTTTTATCGTATCTTCTGGTTAGAGGATTGAAATACCCAATAAAATCTTTTTTTGACTGCCAGCCACGCTCCACGGAAACAGGAATATAACGGTTCAGATTATTTCCGGCAAAACTATTCATACCAAGGGCATTTGCCAGAATATCACAAATGGAAGTCTTGCCGATGCCAGGCTCTCCGGAAAAAACTGTTATGAAATTCTGCACAATACTGATCAGAATATTCAGGATCATATTAGGACTGTAATTTCTTTTTGCCTGCACCCGGCTGATCAGTTCGCTGATCAGTGTTTCACCGGACAGTTCCGCCGGGGACTGGTCTGTAATCCTGGTAACATATTGCTGTAATTTATCTGTCTCTTCTGTTCTGTCCCACTGTGCAGCAGCTTCCAGCATAGCATGGGAAATATAAGGATCAAATGCTTTTTCCGCCCTATGTTCAAATCCGTATGTAATAGCATCCTGCACTTCTTTTTTCAGACTTTTGCTTTCTGCACGAAGTTCATACTGTGTTTTTCTCAGAAGTTCATTCTCTACATGCAGTTTTGTATTTTCCGCCTGCAACGCTTCAATTTCTTTGCAGAGCATATTCTTTCCACGGAGCTGTTCCAGCTCTTCTTTGAGTTCTTCTACTTCTTTATCAGAAATACTGCTTGCAATCTGCATGGAGTCTTTGTATTTTTCCAGTTCTTCCCTGGCATTTTTCAGATCTGCCTGTAATTCTTCCAGTCTTTCAGAACAGCTCCTGTATTCGTCTGTCAGTGCCTGATAGGCTTCGCTGTCAGCAATTAAATTTTTTGGGAGTTCCCTGCCAACTTGATGGAGCAATTCTTCTGTGAGTTCTACAATTTCTTTTTTATGAATCACGCCACGGGAAATCAACTCCCGCACCCGATCAATTCTGTTTCTCTGAATCTCCTGGGGGATATTTCCAAGAAAAGGCGAATTGGCACAGAGTCGGGTAAATTCTTCCGGATTTTCAACAGCTAGCTCAGGGCGAATATTCTCTTTTAATTTATCCAGCAGAACATCATTTGAGATAACATCCTGTTTTCTGCCATTCGGAATAAATTTACAAAATGTAACAGGAATCGGATTTTTTTCATGGGGCTGAATTTCAAATTCCAGACGCTGACATTCATTTACATCCATATAATCCAAAAGATAATTTTTAAGACCCGCCTCGGGATGAAT
>CAMWOX010000249.1 GCA_947175975.1 uncultured Ruminococcus sp. | reverse complement strand
CATTTTTTGCAGATTTTTTTATTATTGAAAACAACAAGCGGATCTTCTGCACTTTCTTCTGCATTGCAGATGATGCATTTCAGTTCGTTCTTACGCAGTACAATTGCGTCCCCATCCAGGAAGATCTGCAAGCAGTCATCCTGATTGATATTCAGTGTTTTTCTCAATTCTTTGGGCAGTACGAATCTGCCAAGGGAGTCAATTCTTCTGAACATACCTGTATTTTCCATAATAATTACCTGCCACTGAAATCATCAGCAGCTTATCCTTTCTTAATTAATTTAAAATCTGAAATCTGCCGGAATTATTCTTCTTCAGGCATTTCCCAGTTGTGATAGACATTCTGGACATCATCATTTTCTTCGAGATGATCCAGCAACAGCTGCATTTTTTTAATTGCATCCTCATCATTGAGCTGTGTATAAGTTGATGGGATTTTTTCTGACTCGGCTGAAAGAACATGATAGCCTTTTTCCGTCAGCGCTTCACGCATGGCATGAACAGAATTTGCGTCACATTCCATCACAATCGTATCTTCTTCCACTGTCAGATCATCACCGCCGCATTCGAAACAGTCTTCCATAGCAGTATCTTCATCAATATCTGTATTTTCGACAACAATGATGCCTTTTGTGGAGAACATGAAAGACACACAGCCGATTGTTCCAAGGTTACCGCCGAATTTGTCAAAATAATGGCGAATGTCTCCGGCTGTGCGATTCTTGTTGTCTGTTAGACATTCCACAATGACAGCTACGCCGTTCGGACCATATCCCTCATAGACCATGGATTCGTAGTTGTTTTTGTTGCCCTCGCCGGATGCCTTTTTGATTAATCTTTCGATATTATCATTCGGAACATTGTTGGACTTTGCTTTTGCAATTAGATCACGGAGTTTTGCATTATTATTCGGATCTGGTCCGCCCTCTTTGATGCAGACAATCATTTCACGTCCGATTTTCGTAAAAATCTTTGCTTTCACCGCATCTGTTGCTTCTTTTTTGCGTTTGATATTATTCCATTTGGAATGTCCTGACATGAAAAAATCACTCCTTGTTGTTGGAAATTTCTTTTTGCATATTCCAGATCTGCTCAAATAGTTCTATAAGTCTCTGAGAATTTCCGGAAAGATACAGATAGCCGAATACAGCCTCCAGTCCGGTTGCCTTGCGGTAATCCGCAGGTTTTGCACTTTTTGGCACTGCACTTGCTGTGACAGCATTTCTCCCTCGATGGAATACTGCCTGCTCCTGCTCTGAAAAAACCAGCCTGTCGGAAGCAACTGCCTGATAAGATGCACATACAAGCCGGATCTTTGCATCATGCAGATTTTTCACAGGCATATTTCCCTGTGCAATCATAGCTCTGCGGATCATGAGTTCATAGACACTGTCTCCCAGAAATGCCAGTGTAAGAGGACTGTATTGTTTTGCTTCCTGTTCTGATAATGCATTATGAAAATCATTCAGAATTTCTTTCATATTTTATCCTGATTCTTACCGAATATAGTCAAATTCAAATCCATAGATATTTACTGTGTCACCCTCCTGGATGCCAAGTTCCTCAAGCTTGTCAATGATACCACTGGAGCGCAATACCCTCTGGAAGTATTGCAATGAGGAATAATCTTCCATATTGACAGTTCTCAGAATCGGTTCCAACCATGGAGCAGAAATATAGTAAATATTGTCTTCTATTTCGATTTCAAACTCTTGTCTGGAACATAATCTGGTTTCCCAGTCTGAGGTAGTCAGGGGTTGTGCCTCGTAGATTTTTACGGGCGGGAGCTTGGAGAGTTCCTCACTGACAATCTGCATCAGTTCTTTTGTGCCTTTTGTGGTAGCAGCTGAAATTGCATAGAATTTCAGATTCTTGGATTTGATAAATGCTTCTAATTCGGCAATCTGCTCAGATGATGCCATATCAGATTTATTTGCAACAACAATCTGCGGACAGTCTGCAAGCGACTCACTGAAATTTGCCAATTCCTGATTGATTTTTTCAAAATCCTCTGCCGGGTTGCGGCCCTCTGAGCCGGATACGTCCAGGACATGCAGAATCAGCCGGCATCTTTCAACATGTCGCAGGAACTCATGCCCTAATCCGATTCCCTCGCTTGCACCTTCGATCAGACCGGGAATATCCGCCATTACGAAAGAGCGTTCTTCATCCAGACGCACAACACCCAGTACAGGTGTCAGTGTTGTGAAATGATAATTCGCAATTTTGGGCTTTGCAGCACTGACTACAGAGATCAGCGTGGATTTGCCCACATTCGGGAAGCCTATCAATCCCACGTCTGCGAGCAGTTTCAATTCCAGTGTGACATCAAAGCTTTCACCAGGAAAGCCAGGTTTCGCAAATTTCGGAATCTGTCTTGTGGAAGTTGCAAAATTCGAATTACCTTTTCCGCCACGACCGCCTCTTGCAAGAATATGCGGTTCGTCATCAGACATATCAGCCAGAATGCGGCCAGTTTCAGCTTCTCTGACAAGTGTGCCACGGGGAACTTTGATTACCAGGTCGGATGCACTTTTTCCGGTGCATCGCTTTGCACCACCGTTTTCGCCATTCTGGGCAACATACTTCCTTTTGTAACGAAAATCAATCAGTGTGGAAAAATTATCATCTACCTGAAAAACAATATTTCCACCGTTTCCGCCATCTCCACCGTCCGGTCCGCCGGCTGCGACATATTTTTCTCTGTGGAACGATACAGCACCATCACCGCCGTTGCCTGCCTTAATTTTAATTTTGGCTTTATCGACAAACATCGCTTTTCATCCTTTCGGTTCAAATAGAATCAGCTTCAAAACAAAATCCCAGGCTTTTTACGGAAAAGCGAGGGATTTGATTGATTTTCAAAGACGCTTAGTCAGCGTAAACGCTGACACGCTTACGGTCACGTCCCCAACGCTCAAACTTTACTCTGCCGTCAACAGTTGCAAAGAGTGTGTCATCAGATCCACGACCTACGCC
>CAMWOX010000248.1 GCA_947175975.1 uncultured Ruminococcus sp. | reverse complement strand
GTCTGTGGACCATGTCCTGCTAATTTATGACAATGGATCGTTGGCGCACCTGGAATTTCGTACCCACCATCGCAGACAAAAGAATCTGTTTCCAAATTAACAACTTTTTCTTCCACAGCCATTGCTGTTGTGAAAATCTTGAATACAGATCCAGGGATGTATAATTCCGTGATTGCTTTATTTTTCCACTGTTGTTCACGAGCAGAAACATAAGCCTCCTGATATTCTTCCTCTGGCAGACTCCGCAAAGCAGCATCCGTTGCCTGATCATAAATCATGGACGGATTATTCAGATCAAAACTCGGATAAGTTCCCATCGCATAGATTGCCCCGGTCTTAGCATTCATGATAATACCACAGGCACGATTCTGAACCTTATATTTCTCACACATCGCCTGTAAATTTTTCTCTAAATAATACTGCAAAGTCGAATCCAGTGTTAAATACAAAGAACTGCCATCCTCTGCCGGATATGTCGTAGAATAACGATAAGGCATTTCCTTACCCATTGCATCCGTTGCTGAAAGCACTCTGCCATTTGTGCCGGAAAGATACTTGTTATATTTATACTCTAACCCATATTGTCCTTCACCATCACTATTCGTGAATCCGATCACCTGGGCGGCGAGTTCATTTTGCGGATAATATCTTTTTGTATCTACCTCTGTTTTAATAGACTCCAGCCCATAGTGAGCCACATATTCCATGATTTCATCTGCGATATTTTTTTCAACCTGTGTTTTGAGAATATAATATTTGATATTTTTCTCTGTTGCCTCCCAGATTGTTTCTTCGCTGATGTTCAGCTTTTCAGCCAGTGTCTGTACAATTTCAGCACGAATATCCTCCATTGGTGCAACAATCGTATCCGGATCGAATTTTTTGCCCTTTGCGAGATCTTCTAAACGTCCTTGCATGACTTTATCAATTTCTGTCATATCACTCTGGAACTGCACGGGATCAATGTAAACTTTGTAGACAGTTGCACTCCAGGCAAGCGGCGCACCACTGGAATCATAGATCGCTCCCCTGTTGGCATTGATTGTAATCTTGCTGAAATGCTTGCCATTGGCTTTCTCCGTGTAAAAATCATGTTGACTGATGCAGATATAGCACAGCCGGCATACTGTCATGAGTGCCAACAACAAAACAAGTCCCAACACCACAAAAATGGCTTTCCGTTTCATCAGATTTGTTGGTTCATAATCTTTCGGCTTTGTCTGCAAGCGATCCACTCCCTTTCTGAATTTTAATTTATTTAAAAAAACAGGCAGGTTTTTTCTGTCGCTTCCTGCCTGTTCTGCTTTCTGAAAATTTGATACGGATGCTCTGATTTAATTTATGCAGACTACCCCTGCAGGTATGCTACAAAGTCATCAAACCAGATTTTGATTTTCACAAATAGATTCTGATCTTCTTCCGGAATTTCCACAACATCATCTTTCTGGATCTGCATATATTCAACCTGAGAAGAATGCAAGGGATGCATTCCAAGAACATTTTCAGCATACTCCTGTACATTTTTGTTAGAAGTCTTTCCGGCGAGATCTGACTTCATCCGGACATTTTCGCTTTGCAGATCAGTATATTCCTGCTGTTTCTTTGAAATTTCACTTGCTACCTGCAACTGCTGCACATTACTGAGAATCACAGCAGACAGCAACACAAAACAGACAAGTGTTCCGAGAACGATTTTCACAACAGAAACTCTCTTTTCATCCTGTCCCATATGCTAGGAAAACCGCTCATCTCCTCTCTTTTCTGCTTTCTCTAGTACCCTGAGCTTGGCACTATGACTGCGGGAATTAGCTTCTAGTTCTTGGGAACTTGCAGTAACCGGCTTGCGGAAAATAAGTCTGGCTCTGGGGACTCTGCCACAGACACATTGCGGAAAATCCGGAGGACAGATACAGCCTGCACACCACTGGGCGAACTGCTGTTTGACGATACGATCTTCTAGGGAATGGAATGTAATCACAGCAAGCCTGCCACCTGGTTTCAAGCAATCAAATGCCGCTGTCAGCCCTGTTTTCAGGTGCCCGAACTCATCATTGACTGCAATCCGGACAGCCTGGAATGTTTTTTTACAGGGATTTTTCTCTCTCCGGTATTTGGCAGGGACTGCCTGGCGGATCAATTCGGCAAGTTCTCCTGTTGTCTCAACAGGAGCTGTCTGCCTGGTCTGTACGATCTGCCGGGCAATGTTTCCTGCAAATTTTTCTTCACCGTATTCCCAAAGAATCTTTCTTAGTGCCTGTTCGTCCCACGTATTAATCACATCATAGGCACTAAGTCCCTCCTGACTCATACGCATATCCAGCTTTGCATCCGCATGATAGGAAAAACCTCTTTCAGCCGTATCCAGCTGATGAGAAGAAACACCAAGATCCAGTAAAACACCGTCTACACCAGGAATCTGTAAATCCTGCAATACCTGCCGGATTTCAGAATAATTACTGTGAATGACTTTTGCAGGGAAACCCCGCAACCGTTCTGTCGCAGTCTCTACGGCATCGAGATCACGGTCAAGACCAATTAACAACCCGTTTTGTCTCAGTCGGGAGGCAATTTCTCTGGAGTGACCCGCACCGCCGACTGTGCCGTCAATATAGATCCCATCCGGACGGACAGCAAGTCCTTGCATTGTTTCAGCAAGAAGAACCGGGATATGTGAAAACTCCATGAAAAGACTCCTTTCTGTGTAGTTTGATTTTTTGTTCTGCATGGAAAATATCAATTTCTCTATCTTGTTTCATTATAACATATTCAGCAGATTCAGGCAATTGGATAATATCACGAAATTATTGTAAAATTCAGTCTTGTTTTTGGCAAATTTTAATCAATACTGATTTTCTGTTAAAAATGCAGGAATTTCAGAACCAGAATTTAGATACTATTCACAAAAATATAATTTTTTCAAAAAAGACTTGACAAAGTAGTAAAAATATACTATACTAAGAATATAATAATTAGCAATTTACTAC
>CAMWOX010000247.1 GCA_947175975.1 uncultured Ruminococcus sp. | reverse complement strand
CAATAACGGAGGTGAGGACAATGCCTAAAAAACCAGTCAAGAAAGGCATTCTCAAACGCATTCTCAAAATGATGTTTGCATTTTATCCGAAACTTCTGCCAATTACAATTATCTGTATTATTTTTTCCTCAATTGCTTCTTCCATTCCAGATATTTATATCCAGAAAGTCATCAAGATTATTACAGACACACTGGAAACAGATGGCAACTGGAAATCCGCCAGTGAGGAAATTATTCCGATGATGCTGTTTCTGGTGGTTCTGTATCTGATCTCGATTACAGCAATTACAGTATTCTCACAGTTTATGGCAATTATGACACAGGGAACACTTAATAAAATGCGTCAGGCAATGTTCAAGGGAATGCAGAATCTGCCGATCAAATATTTTGATACCCACAAACACGGCGATATTATGAGTTATTACACGAATGATATAGATGCGCTCCGGCAGTTGATCTCCCAGGGACTGCCGAATCTGCTCCGAGCCGGAACGGTCGTAGTAGCCGTATTCCTGATTATGTTATCTTACAGCTTCTGGCTGACGCTCCTAGTTATCATTGGTGTGATTTTCATGATGCTTGTGACAAAAGTCATGGGCGGCGGCAGTGCGAAATATTTCCTGCGTCAGCAAAAATCCATCGGCGATGCTGAGGGGTATATTCAAGAAATGATGAATGGTCAGAAAGTCGTGAAAGTATTCTGTCATGAATCTGAAGCACAGAAAGATTTTGATGAAATTAATGAACAGCTCTGTCATGACAGCTACCGGGCAAATGCCTATGCCAATACGCTTGGACCAATTATTATGAATATCGGCAATATTCTGTATGTTCTTGTTGCTGTTCTGGGCGGTGTCATGGTGCTGAATCATGTGAAGAATTACAGCTTATCCGGTGCAGTTCTGGATGTCAGCATTGTGCTTGCATTCCTGAATATGACAAAACAGTTTACAGGCAATCTGAACCAGGTCACACAGCAGATCAATGCCATTGTGATGGCTCTCGCTGGTGCGGAAAGAATTTTTGATTTAATGGATCAAGAACCGGAAACGGATGACGGCTATGTGCAACTTGTGAATGCAGAAATTTCTGAATCCGGCGAAATTACAGAAACAGAATCCTACACGGGCAAATGGGCATGGAAACATCCGCATCAGGCAGACGGAACTGTGACATATACACAGCTCCAGGGCGATGTCAGAATGTTCAATGTGGATTTTGCCTATGAAGAGGGCAAGACTGTTCTGCATGATGTTTCTGTCTACGCAAAGCCCGGTCAGAAAATTGCATTCGTTGGTGCAACTGGTGCAGGCAAGACAACTATTACAAATCTGATCAACAGATTCTATGATATTGCAGACGGTAAAATCCGATATGATGGCATTAATATCAACAAGATCCGGAAATCAGATCTGAGAAGATCCCTGGGGCTTGTCTTGCAGGAGACAAATTTGTTTACCGGAACAGTCATGGAAAACATCCGTTATGGCAAACTGGAAGCGACAGATGAGGAATGTATGGATGCGGCAAAACTTGCCGGAGCGGATGATTTCATTACCAGGCTGCCAAATGGCTACGAAACAATGCTGACTGGGAACGGTGCAAATCTTTCCCAGGGACAGAGACAGCTAATTGCCATTGCAAGAGCGGCAGTTGCCAATCCGCCAGTTATGATTCTGGATGAGGCAACTTCTTCCATTGATACCAGAACGGAAGCCATTGTTTCCGCCGGTATGGACAAGCTGATGCATGGCAGAACAGTATTTGTCATTGCACACAGACTTTCCACCGTCAGAAATTCAGATCTGATCATGGTACTTGATCACGGAAAAGTGATTGAAAAAGGCAATCATGATGAATTAATTGCCCAAAAAGGACAGTATTACCAGTTATACACAGGTGCATTTGAATTGGAATAAAACAAAAAAGCCCCATGATCGGGGCTTTTTTATTTATTTAATTTTCTTCATCCGGATTTGTAAGCAGTGCATTCCAGTTCTGATAAAATTCTTCCGTCACTGGAAAATAACAATAATTTCCTGTTTCCACAGATTCTCCAGGGACTTCCATTTGCGTACACAGAACTAAATAATACTGCTCATGTGCAACATCATACTCCAGTGTCAGAAATCCGTCCTGTTCAGTAAATTCTACGACAAATTTCTGATAATGATCTCCCTTTTCAAAATCCGGGAATCCCACAATTGCCTGTAATTCCTGTGAAGCCACTAGATCCGACAACTGCTGTTTCCGTTCCTGCGAAATCAAGTATTGCGTCTCGTTCTCCACATGATAATTGCCCTGTGCATCTCTGGAAAAACTTTCATCATGAATGAAACTCGGCGAGTTTCCTATCTGTATTGTGACAGGATTAGAATCAGAATCAAGATCAGAATCCTGGCGAAATTCTATCGGTTCTTCATCAAACATCCGTTCAAAAATCTCATCTATATTTAATTCACAATTCAATTCACGAAGTGCATCATCCGGACTTAATTTATAGAGTGTTTCTGCCGGAACAAATAAATCCCGAATTTCTGAAACAAGTTCCGGATTGTAATATAATCTCTGTAAACTTTCAGCAATCAATCCGGACATCTGGAATCTGACCGTAAATCTTTCTTCTGGTGTATCAAAATAAATTGTGAAAAATTCGCCCTGTTCCAGCGTCGGGATTCTTGGATCATCCTTCTGAATTTGTATCTGTTCCCATTGTGCCTGATTCAACAGATCTGCAAGTTGCTGGTGCTGTTCTTTCGTAGGAATGAAATACAGTGGCGCATATTCTGCAAAGATTAATCTTTCCTGCATTTGTGAAACATCACCGAACGGCGAAATGTTTTCCTGATTCACAACGGCAACGGGTTCTTCATCAAACAACTGTCCGAAGAGATTCTTGTTTTGAGGATCTATCTGATAGCGTGTTTCCGCCGGGAGGAACAGCTCCTGGATCTGGGAGACAAGATCACTGTTTTCATAGGGGTCATAGAG
>CAMWOX010000246.1 GCA_947175975.1 uncultured Ruminococcus sp. | reverse complement strand
GGTTTCCCTCTAATATGCCGATTGCTTGGATCATGTTTATCGTATGCTTTATGATAAGCTGTACTGTAAGCACAATAATATCTGTAATAGCAGAAAGACTGGAAAATCGTAAACTTGATGAAGCATTAAAACGATACAAGGAGGAGCAGTAATATGGAAATGATGATATCTGCAAATAACATTGTAAAATCATTCGGCAATAAAAAAGTTCTGGACGAAATAAGCTTTCATGTCCGAAAGGGACATATATTTGGACTTCTTGGTCCATCGGGAGCAGGTAAAACAACATTGATAAAAATCCTCACAGGACAGCTTAAACAAGACTTTGGAACAGCCGAAATAAATGGTCTTGACACCAATAAGCTTACAGGTGAAGACCATAAGAAATTCGGAATCATGATGGACAATTTTGGAATTTACGAGCGTCTGAACTGCTATGAGAATCTGAAAGTATTTGCAGATATATATGGCATTAAAAAGAACTGTATTTTTAATGCATTAAAAAAAGTAGGTCTTGCGGGAGCAGAAAAAACGACTGCTTCAAAACTTTCAAAGGGTATGACAAGCAGACTTCGACTTGCAAGAGTATTTATGATAAACCCTGATATTATATTCCTTGATGAACCTACAAGCGGTCTTGATCCTGCAACTGCTGACGAGATACATAAAATAATGCTTGCGGAAAAAGAAAAAGGAAAAACAATTTTTCTTACAACTCACACCATGTCGGAAGCGGAAAAACTTTGTAATAATATTATAATAATGGATGATGGAAAAATTATAGAACATGGCAGTCCTGAAGAAATATGTCGCAGGTATAATCATCAGCGTATGCTGAAAATACATCTTATAGATGGCACTGATATACAGCTTCCGCATAATGAAAATACAGCAGATAAAGTTGCAGAATTAATAAGAAATGGTCATGTTGAAACGATACACACAACCGAACCAAATCTTGAAACTGTATTTATGGAACTTACAGGAAAGGAGCTTGCAATATGAAAAATATCAAAGCTGTATTGATCAAACAAATAATTGATACTATGAAAAATAAAACTGTTTTTATTCAGTTCCTGATGTTTCCGATAATGGCAATCATTATGGAAAACGCAGTAAACTTAGAGAATATGCCAGAGCATTTTTTTGTAAAACTGTTTTCTGTAATGTTTATCGGAATGGCACCACTCACCTGTATGTCTGCTATTATTTCGGAAGAAAAAGAAAAAAATACTTTGCGTGTGCTTATGATGAGCAACGTAAAGCCGTGGCAGTATCTTGTTAGTGTCGGCACATATATTTTTATAATGTGTATGATAGGTGCAATTGTATTTGCAGTACTTGGAGAATACAAAAACGCAGAACTTATAACATTCATTTTTTCAATGATATCAGGAATACTTTTGTCAGAACTCATTGGTGCAGTGATTGGAATTTTCAGCAGAAATCAAATGACAGCGACATCTTTAACAATTCCGATAATGATGATATTTTCATTTGTCCCCATGCTGTCAATGTTCAATCAAAGCATTAAAAAAATTGCAGGAATAATTTATTCTCAGCAAATAAGTGAACTTATAAATGGTATAAATACTTCGGAAATATCTGCAAAAAGTATGATTGTCATTTCAGCAAATTTCGTTCTTGGACTTGTGTTATTTATTGTTGCTTATAAGAAAAAAGGACTTGAATAAGATTTTTACTTAAGTCCATCCATCTTAATGACAGAAAAGCCGAAAGCTCATCACAGAGCTTTCGGCATCTTCATATCTCAAATTTTCATTAAGAATGGGTAAAAAAAGCAGAATTTTTTATTTCTGCATGAAACAGCCGGATTTCAATTTCTAATCCGGCTGATTTCATTATGTTTCAGGATTTGTATTGTTTTTTTCTTCTTCCAGACGGCTCTCACACCGGGTAAGCAGTTCCTGTGCCGCCGGATCATTTGTCAGATCACAGATTACATGCAGATAGAAAACAGCTTCTTTCCAGTTCTTTTTTTCTACTGCCTGATTTGACAGAGAAGTCACAGTGTGCATGACTTCTTCACCTGCACCATTCGGGATTTCGTATTTTGCAAACGCCGCAAGTACTTCTTCACGAGTCGGCGGTGCAATTTTTTTGCCCATTAACTGGGAAACATTCTGTAATTCCCCACGAACTGCCGGATGATTGCAGAAGATCATGCTTTCAAAATAAAAGGCAACAGCACTGTCATAATCTTTCATCTCTGTGCAGTAATACCCCATATTCGTATAGCATCTGGATAATGCATAGGAGGATGTACAGATCGGAAGCGTTTCCTTGATTGTCTCTAGAAGTTTCTGTCGTTCTCCCATGAGCTTGTAAATTTCTGCAAGCTCAAATCTGGGATCAGGACAAACCGGATTGTAGCGAATGGCTTCGTTAAGTACCGGAATAGCCTCTTCCAGACGACGGACTTCTACCAGATTATAGGCATGAAGTCCCAGATAGAGCATCAGATCGAATGGTGCTTGCATCAGGTTTTTGGTCGGATGGTACAGCTGATAGTAGAGATTAGATTCTAACAGATTGTGAAAACTGAAGAATCTGGCTGTGTCTGTCTCCTTGAAATTTTCCGTAATATGTGTGTAGATCTGTTTTGTCAGTGTCAGCGATTTTGCAGTCTGGTTCTGTTTTGTGAGTCTGTTTGCCTCACCATAGACAGCATCTAAACGACGGTCACCGATACAGAGTACCTTGTCCAGATAATCTTTCTGATCCTGAGACATTCTGCTGAGTGCAAATTCTGCCAATGCGTTAGCGATTTCCATCTGATCCTGCGATGCATAATATTCTGCTTGTTTCTGTAAAAACAAGATGTCCTGCTTGAAGTCACCTGTCAGCTGTTTTGTAACAGACTCGATGACTTCATTTTTTTCTGATTCAGTCATTAAATTATCACTCCTGAGGATTTATTTCGGATTTTTATTTTTTTTCGGCTTTGGTGACCACTCTGTATATCCCTGAAT
>CAMWOX010000245.1 GCA_947175975.1 uncultured Ruminococcus sp. | reverse complement strand
ATATTGCACAGGGGTGTGGCGGTGATGTTCGAAAAGCGATGAATGCCTGCGAATTATGCGTCCTGGCTTGCGAGGAATCAGAACAGGGTTTTGTCATCTCCCTGGAGCTGGCAGAATCTCTTACACAGAGAAGTAATATGCGTTATGATCGTGATGGAGATGCACATTATGATATTCTGTCTGCTTTGCAGAAATCTATCCGGGGCAGTGATGAAAATGCAGCATTGCATTACACTGCCAGATTATTGCAGGCAGGGGATTTGATTTCTCTGACCAGAAGATTATTAGTGATCGCATCAGAAGATATTAGTTTAGCCTATCCCATGGCAATGCCGGTTGTTCAGGCATGTGTGGAAAGTGCTTTGCAATTAGGAATGCCCGAAGCGAGAATCCCCATTGCGGAAGCTGTGGTTTTACTGGCGACTGCACCAAAATCCAACAGTGCAAAACAGGCGATAGATGCGGCGATTTCGGATCTTGAAAAATATGGATCTCTGGAAATTCCCCGGCATTTGCAGAATCAGCACTTTGACGGAACGGGTGCGACAATCCGGGGACAGCATTATCTCTATCCCCATGACTATCCGCATCATTATATCCGACAGCAGTATCTTCCGGATGAGATCCGGAATCATGTGTATTACCAGTTCGGGGACAACAAGCAGGAACAATCTGCTTTGCAATACCGGAACTGGATTTTGAATCATTAATTGTTTTTTAGGAAATATCTTCCCTGGACAAGATTTTCCTGTAGGACAGATCAATTCCGAAAGCCCCTAACGGAGCAGTAATCAGAATCGCAAGCACGGAAACCGTCAGAACCATATTTCCGCAGTCCAGACCCATTGCCAATGGAATACCGCCAATAGCTGCTTGAACAGTTGCCTTTGGCAGATAGGCGATCATACAGAACAACCTTTCTTTCCTGCTGAGATTTGTCCTGACCAGACAGAGAAGAACGCCTGCCATCCGGAATACTAATACAGCGAATATCAGAAGCACTGCCCGGAATCCATATTCTGATGCACAGTGGATATTCACAGATGCACCAACCAGAACAAACAGGAAAATTTCTGCAACCGACCATAGCTGGTTCAATCCTGCTGAGATCTGCTGGGATGCATTGTTTTCTTTGCCGGAAATCCCCATAACCATTACCGCAATCAGAGCAGAAAATGGAATGACACCCTTGTCTTCTATCGCTGTGAAAATAAATGAAACGGAAAGCAGGATCATAATTTTGATAATGCCTTTGCTGTTGATGCACTGGAAAAACCGATGTAATAATTTTCCTGCCATGAATCCGACTGCAATACCAAACAGAATTGACATTGGTATATTAATAAATGTGATTGCAGATACCTGACTGCCTTGTGCAATACCCGTGAATACATCGAACATAACAATGACAAATACATCATCTACGGAAGCCCCTGCAAGAATCAGTTGGGGGATTCCTTTTTTTGTTCCGTATTTCTCATGGATCAGATGAATCATTCTCGGCACGATGATGGCAGGAGAAACTGCACTTATGACCGCACCCATGATTGCAGAATCCAGTGCCGAAATATCCAGCAGCAACGGAGCGACGAGCAGCATACCAAGAATTTCAAAACAGGCAGGCAGAAAACAAAGCAGTACAGCAGGTCTGCCAATTTTTTTCAAATCTTCCGGATTGAGTGTAATTCCTGCTCTAAGAAGAATGATAATCAAAGCAATTTTTCGGATTTCAGCAGAGATTCCAAGAATAGAATCGTCTATCAGATCCAAGCCGTATGAACCGATCAGGATTCCTGCAAGCAACATTCCGAACAGAGCCGGAAATCTGATTTTCTGGCAGATCCATCCTGCTGCCAGTCCGAGCAGAAAAATAATAGAGATACTGAACAACATAGCAAATGCTCCTTTAAAATAAAAATTAAAATAAAAAAGCCGACAACAACTGCATAAAAATGCAGAAGTCATCAGCTTTTACAAGCGGTTTTAGTATAATAATACTAAGGGAGAACCTCATTCCCTAAGTATTATTATAGCATAGTATTTTTGAAATGTCAAGTTTTTTTACAAGATAAGTGAAAAAATCAAAAAAGGAAGATTTTTGCCGAACCAGATAAAAATTCATAAAATATCCATTGAATTTTGTTGAGAAATAATGTATAATAGCTCTATGCCATTGTTTGATGGTATAGATTTTTTATTTGGAGGGATTTTTATGAGTCTACTAAACAACAAGCTTTCCGCACTTCAGCCCGGTAGTTATGTGCAATTTACCCACATATCCGGACAGATTATCGAAGGCGTTGTCACTGAAAATGATGCACAGGAATCACTTTCTATTCAGATTATGTCACTTGCTACAATCCGGTACGATCAGATTAGTATGGTAAATGAATGGCAAAAAGCTAGTAATGCAGATCCTGTAAAATTTAAAAATGAGCCAAAAAAGCAGTCTGATGCTATGGATCCTGCAAAATCTGAAACAATTTCACAAAATCAGCAGATACCAGATTTGAAAGTGATGCCAGTCGCTTGTGATAAAGATGCTGTTTCTAAAGCGTTTAAAGCAATGGAATCCGAAGAGAAAAAAGCACTTGCAAAAGCATATGACAAGTTTCAGAGCTATTTAAAAAGTCATGAAAATGAAAAATGCGAAGAGGCGATTGCGTCCATCTGGAGTATTATGGATGAATATGGATGGGATCATAATCCGAGAGTAAATCAGTTTTTAGGTCTTGTTCAGGCAGCGAATGAGTCGTTCAGTGCAGCGGCGGAATCTTTCTTTTATGCGAAAGAGAATCATGCTGCTTACCGTGCCGCCTATCAAGGCGCAAGCAAGAATCCTGATGAGAAACAAGCTTATCAGCTTGCAGCGGCATTTGCTGCGATTTATCTTTTGGAAAACAAAACAGAATATCGGACAGAAGCAGCAGCAGTTCTGCGGAAATCTTCTGTCCTGGCGGAAGATATATCCGGAATAGAATATGTACAAAAGCACGC
>CAMWOX010000244.1 GCA_947175975.1 uncultured Ruminococcus sp. | reverse complement strand
TTGGGGTAGTGTCGGGGAAAATATCGCATGGGGTTATGCAACACCGGAAGCTGTCGTCAAAGGCTGGATGAGTTCTGAGGGACACCGCGCCAATATTCTGGGTTCTAACTTCCGGTATATTGGTGTCGGCTATGTGGATGGAAATTACTGGACACAGCTGTTTGTGGGTGGTGTCACCCGTGAAGATGGCTACCTTCCGGAAAAAAGTCAGACTCTCTTAGGAGATGTCAATCAGGATGGTGTTGTCAATGCGGAGGATGCCGCTCTGATTTTAGTCCAGTCCGCTACACTTGGTGCTGGTCAGGATAATCCTTTTAGTGAAGAAGCACAGAAAGTATCCGATGTAAACGGCGATTCCCTGATTAATGCCGGTGATGCCAGTGCCGTCCTGCTTTATGCGGCATCAGTCGCCATTTCTTCTACCACAAGCAGTCTGCCGATTTTTATCACTGGAAATACGAATCCAACCAATACAAACATTGGAGAAGTATACACAGAAACAAAATAATCTTTGTCCGGTGCAGGAACGATCTGCCTGCACTGGAATTAAAAATAACAGATCCTAAATTATCATGAGGTGATTACTATGAAATCTAGTTTACGAAAAATTCTCTCCGGCATTCTCTGTACGGCATTTCTCTTCTCGTCCATGCCAGTTTCACAGAATTATACGGCAACGGCAAGCGACAAATTGGTACAGGTTGCCATTGACCAGAAAACACTCACACTGGATGAACTGGAAGCATTGAACTATCAAGTGCCGGTTTTTGTCAGGACGGATTTATCTGGTGGGCTGAATGCCGTAGAATTTGGCATTCGAGTAGATGACCAGTGTTCCTGTTCTGTCATCAATAGTCATACGCAAGCGGAGAAATTAGCAGGCGAATCTTTGGATATCCATATGACTTATGCTACAAATGCTGAGAATGGTAATTTTACTTGGGCAACATGGGCAAGTGACCGGGATAATACCACCATGAACCGGCTTTTGCTTCTTATGGTGGATGTTCCCAAAACAGTTTCAGGGGGCGAAAAATTTGATATTCGTTATCAGACCACTGGCATTAATCCTACCAGAGTATATTCCCATTTATGGAAAAATAGTGAAAAATTCGACTATGTAGCTGCTGATGAAGTAGATTATACAGACGGCTATATTGAAATTTTAGAACCAGAACAAACAACAGATCCAGAAAATGAGGAATTAGTAATCCCGATTGATGCTTTGAATATGGGCGAATCCGTCAAAATCACGCTCCACGGACAACCCGGACAAAGCTTTAACGGCACGTTTGATTTCTCCGAGAGCGATATTGAAAATGGCATCAATGACGATTTCAATGCACCGGCAGAGCAACTGGACGAAAACGGCGAATACGAATTTGTATTGGAAGCTCCCTGGAACATGAATGCCTTTACACTGCATATCTCCTATACAGGTGAACCGATTACATATACCATGCAATATTCCTGGGAAGAGAATCAGGAAAAGAATCTGTCAATTCCTGTTAAGGAGCTGAGCCGTGGCAATACGGTTTTTGTCGTGCTGACCGGTGAGGCAAATCAGGCATTCCAGCCGAGTTTTGAGTTCTCAGAAGCAGATTTAAATATGGGAATCGGCGGACTTGTCAGCACCAAAGAGATGACATTGGACGAAAACGGAAGATTTGAATTTAAATTTACAGCTCCGTGGGCAATGGATCCATTTGCATTCAATATTGCTTATCGTGGGTCTGATATCAGCTATGAGATCTCTTATGATCTTCCGGAAGAGCCGTCAACGACAACAGCAACGACTTCCACAACAACTACAACGACTTCTACATCCACAACTACAACCACATCCACGACGACTTCTACATCCACAACTACAACCACTTCCACGACGACTTCTACATCTACAACCGCAACCACTTCCACAACAGCTCCACAGACTCCCACACAGACAAAGACTTTCGTAGATGGTGAGGACAACTGGTCATTTTCTAATTCTTCTAATAATTTCCCGAAAGGCTATTATATCAAGGAGGATTACCTTGAAAAATTGATGGATGGTCTGACCAATACGGAAAAAGTAAGTATTCAGGATCTTCTCAGCGGCTATTGGGTCGGTTCTTGCTATGGTATGGCGGCGACTTCGATTCTTGCCGCAAATGATATTTTAAATCCGTCTTTGTGGCAGGCAGATGCACAGGTACTCTATGATATCAAAGCCCCCATTTCAGACGATACTACTTCCCTGATTAATTACTATTTTGCATTGCAGGCTACGGATTTTGTACAACAGGAAGTCTGCAAAAACTTCTACAACGGAAATGAAGGCGAAAAAATTCAGCAATTATTAGATTGCCTGGAGGACGATTCCCCCGTACTGCTCTGTTACCATGGGTATTTCTATGGAAATCGGCTTAACTGGGGTGGTCATGCAGTTGTCGCTTACGATGTAGAGCAGGATGGCTACACAGTTGACGGCGAATATTTCGACACCAAGATCGTAATCTACGACAACAATGCGATTGACTATAATCCAAATTACTGCATGTATATCAATACAGCAGACAATACCTGGGTTATCCCAGCTTATGATCTGGATTCCCGTTACAAATCGAAACTCGGTCTGATTACGGATGATCTTAATATCGTCAATTATCATGGCTATATCGACAATGACGGCGAAGCAGGCAAGTCTTTCGGATCTTACATTGCAACTATGGATTCTAATGTCGTGAAATCTCCGTTTTCCGTGCAGAAGATTTCCCTGGATGAAGACGGCTACACAATCAATGCTGGAGCAGATGACGAAATCAAAATGTTCTCTTCTCTGGGGGATGTATCCGACGAAGAGAATATTGCAAAAGACCTGAAATTCGCCATGCTCGACAGCCAGGCAGGCTACATGATGAGTCTGGAAGAACTGGAGCCGCAGGATCTGAATATCCGGTATGAAAATAGTCTGCTCCATGCGAAATCCAGTAATTCTGATACCATTCTCTTTGAT
>CAMWOX010000243.1 GCA_947175975.1 uncultured Ruminococcus sp. | reverse complement strand
TATAAATATCAAATCCGGAAATCAGCATTATTCACAAAAAAAACGGTTCTCCTGCACAAAAACAGGCGAACCGTTCAGATTTTTTAATAAATCTCAGAAAAATTCTGAAAATTATGCATTTAGACGAGATTCAATCTTGTCAAGTGTATCTCTGAGAGCCTGCGGTACACGACCACCCTTTGCAGCGATGTCTTCGTCGTAATATCTACGCATCTCAGCGATTTCTTTCGTCCAGAGATCCTTATCTACATCAAGGAGCTTATCCAGGATTTCTGGAGTCACTTCGTCTTCAATGCCCTCAAGATTAATATCTTCTTTCTTAGGCAGATAGCCGATAGCAGTCTCTTCAGCGTCTACCTCGCCCTCGCAGCGTTTGATGATCCAGTCGAGGACTCTCATATTATCGCCGAAGCCAGGCCAGATAAAGTTGCCGTTCTCATCCTGCTTGAACCAGTTAACATTGAAGATCTTCGGAGCTTTGTCGCCGAGTGTCTCGCCCATTTCGAGCCAATGAGCCCAGTAATCGCCTACATTATAGCCAATAAACGGCTTCATAGCCATCGGGTCATGTCTCAGAACACCAACTGCACCAGTAGCAGCTGCTGTTGTCTCAGAAGATACAGCAGAACCCATGTAAGTACCATGTGTCCAGTCGAAGGACTGATATACCAGCGGTGTTGTAGAGGCACGTCTGCCGCCGAATACGATTGCAGAAATCGGAACACCCTGCGGATTATCAAATTCCGGAGACAGGCAAGGGCAGTTCTGTGCCGGTGCTGTGAATCTGGAATTGGGATGTGCCAGTTTATTGCCCTCAGCCGTGTAAGCCTCGCCGTCCACAACGTTGCCTGTCCACTCTGTTGCATTCTTGGGCGGATTCTTTGTGAGTTTCTCCCACCATACTGTATTGTCATCATTATTCAATGCAACATTGGTGAAGATTGCATTTTTCTTGGTAGATGCCAATGCATTATAATTGGATTTCTCATTTGTGCCCGGTGCAACGCCGAAGAAACCATTCTCCGGATTGATTGCATAGAGTCTGCCGTCTTCACCGGGTTTGAGCCATGCAATATCATCACCAACTGTGAATACTTTGTAGCCATTCTTGAGATAACCCTCCGGCGGGATCAGCATTGCCAGATTGGTCTTGCCACAAGCAGACGGGAATGCTGCACAAACATATTTTGTATCGCCGTCCGGCTTCTGTACACCGAGGATCAGCATATGTTCTGCCATCCAGCCTTCATTCTTGCCCTGGAAAGAAGCAATACGCAGAGCAAAGCACTTCTTGGAAAGAATAACATTGCCGCCGTAAGCAGAATTGATAGACCAGATTGTATTATCTTCCGGGAACTGGACAATATATCTGTTTTCCGGATCAACCTGTGCTTTGGAGTGGAGACCTCTTACAAAGTCGTTGGAATCGCCGAGCTTGTCAAATGCAGCCTTGCCCATTCTGGTCATGATGTTCATATTCAGAACAACATAGATAGAATCTGTCAGTTCTACGCCGACTTTGGAGATCGGAGAAGCGACCGGACCCATAGAATAGGGAATCACATACATTGTTTGACCTTTCATAACACCGTCATACATGGGAGTCAGCTTTGCATACATTTCCTGAGGATCCATCCAGTTATTTGTCGGACCTGCATCCTCTCTTGTCTTTGTGCAGATGAAAGTCCTGTCTTCGACACGGGCAACATCATTGACAGCTGTTCTGTGATAGAGACAGCCCGGGAGTTCCTCCTGATTCAGATAATACATCTTGTTAGGATCGCCATCCGGGAGAGAAGTTACCTCTTTTGTGAGAGCATCAAGCTGTTCCTGAGAGCCGTCAATCCAGACAACCTTGTCAGGTTTGCACAGGTCAACCATTTCCTGTACCCAGTCGAGTACTTTCTGATTTGTAGTCAATGCGCCTTCTAAAGCCATTTCAAAAACCTCCTTAAAAAAATCCGTGTACTTGTGAGAAATACACATGTCACTATAAGACATATTTATTTTAACATAATTTGAAAACTTTGTCAATAGCTTTCCGGACAGGATCGAAAAAATTCCTGTGAATGCAAGCAGGCAGACAGCCGGAGCTGTCTGCCTGGTGTTAATTTTTTTCAGGATTTGCAAGAATTTTTGGATGTAAAAATCTGCATCTGACAAGAACCATCCTTGCACTGGGACTGCAACCCGGAAAACAGCTCCTGTAAAGAACTGAGATCACTGGGATACTCAATCACTGGGCATTCTTCGCCGATACAGGGTTGATCCGCAGGCTGTGAGGGAACAGCATTTTCTGGAGTATTTCCCTGCTGATGCATAATCATATTCTGGATCATCGTGTGCCAGTCGATCAGACTAGAATTCTGATTCTGATTTGGATTCTGGCTTTGATCTGGTTTTTGGTTCTGATCCGGTTTCTGGTTCTGATCTGGCTTCTGTTCCGGAACGGATGCATTGCCATCTATTCCGCCTGCAAAAACCTGCGTCCAGTATAATACACCGTTCCGGGATACCACACCGACCCCGATTGAATCAAAATTTTCACTCAGAATATTTGCTCTGTGTCCGGCGGAATTCATCCATCCTGTCATAACAGATTCAGGCGTTGCATAGCCGTAGGCAATGTTTTCTCCGGATGTTCTCCAGTTCACGCCGTATTCATTCAGAACCGTTGCACAATTCGAGCCATCCGGTCTTGTGTGGGAAAATACACTTACAATTTCCTCAGAACGCTTTTCCGCACAAGCATCCAGAACCGGAATGCTTTTCAATGCGGATAAGCCGGATTTTGCACGTTCCTGATTTACCAGCTCCACGACCTGTGCGGCATATGCCTGCAAACTATCGGAATCCACAACAGGACTCACTTCTGCGGATGCCTGTATCAAATTCACCGGAATAGAAAACCCTGCCGGAACGGCTAAGAGCATTGCACATAACCCGGCGATTAATTTTTTGCTTTTCAAGAAAACAAACTCCTCTCTGAATCATATAATATACTC
>CAMWOX010000242.1 GCA_947175975.1 uncultured Ruminococcus sp. | reverse complement strand
TGCAGTTTCAGCCATTGTTTTAGTTTCGCCCAGAAGTGTTCAATGGGATTTAGTTTAGGAGAGTAAGGCGGAAGAAAAATCAGTTTTCTGTGATACGCTTCTGCAATTTCAAACAGCTTCTTTTTTCTATGGAAAGAAGCATTATCCATGACAATGATGATATCTTCAGGAAGACATGGCAAAAGCCACTGTTTCAACCAGTATTCAAACAGTGGTGCGTCCGTTGTTCCATTATATTGCATAGGAGCAATGATTTTTCCATTTAACTGTGCAGCAACAAGATTTGTTCTCTGGAATTTCTTTCCTCAGATTCTTTCTGTTACTGTTTCTCCACGAGGCGCATAAGCATATTCACGATAAAAGTATTGATCTATACCGGATTCATCCACATAAGCAATCTTTTCCGGAAGAATTTCTTCCATTTCTTTCAGGTAATCTTCTGCTTTTTCAGGTTTCTGTTCTTTGTAGCGTGTGGTCTTTTTTTTCGTGTGATTCCACAACGTCTCAATACTTTACTGATTGCCTGATTGTAGCATCCGAATGCTTCTGCCATTTCTTTCTGCGTTGCATCAGGATGTTCCTTCACATAAGTTTTCAGTTTCTCCAGGTCTATTTTTTTAAAGCCCCTGTTCAGCGGCTTATTATGCAAATCACCTGTTTCTCTTTTCTTTCTGACCCAGTTGCTTACTGCTGTTTTTCCTACTTTGAACACCTTTCCTGTCTCTATCAATGTATGTCCTTCCTCGTAATATGCCACTGCTGCTTCTCTTAAATCTACACTTCTACTCATGTTCTTATTATATCATTTTTTGTTCCGTTTGTCAAGTGGGTTGACTATAGTTGACAAGCCTTGCTTTTAGATCAGCTTCACAGAGCTTCATAGCATTAGACAGCGTTAGCTTGTTCTGGATCACGATCTCTGTGTCAAAGCCGTAATCGTCCATACGTTTCAGAAACTCTTTGGAAAATTTCACATCATAGCCACATTTGTACAACCAAATATGATATTCTTTGTAGAGCTGATAGAACTAGTCAGCAACAACAGTCAAATCAATGTCATTGCCCTCACAAATAGTCAGAAGCCCAGATTTAGCCCATTCTGTATATTTCGCTCCTGCTTGCTTATCGTCCGCATTTTCTAACTTGCTTTCCGGAATCCAATAATGCTGAAAGATGTATTTTTTCTTATCGTTTGATTTCATCAGCAGAACCTTAGCTGATGTCATATCAGTGGTTTCGGACAGGTCAACTGCCTCCAAGCAGATTGCACCTCTAAAATCTTCTATATCATACACAGCCGAATATTTGTAATCTTCGGTATTCAGCCAGGCTTGCACACCGTTCTGCTTGAAGTTAAAATCTTTAGACAGCACAAAAATCCGGTCAGCTTTGTTTTTCTTCGCACTGTCAATTTGTGTCCGTAAATAGCTATATTTCTTAATTGTGCCAAGTGACGGATTGGATTTCTGCCAGCTTGCTTCATCCGTCCAGATTTCCTGCTCACTGTCCTGTGTGTAAAGCCAAGGCAGAGTGCGTTCTGCCGAAATACTGTCATCTTCGCCACTGATAATTTTACGGCAGTCTCTCAAAATACCATCTAAAGCACCATCATTGACAAAGCCCTCTGTTGTGATGATAATCAGCTTTGGATTATCTTTCAGACTCTGACTTTGCTCTATCGATTTCAGAATTACATTGTCTTTCATCTCATGAACTTCGTCCACAACCGCAAAATCAATATTTCTGCCCTCTTTGTTTCTGGTGCGGTCGGATAGCTTGAAAATCTTAGAATTTGTTGCTTTAATCTTGATATAGCGTTGATTTTTGTGCGTGTCCTGCTGATATGGGTCAATCATTAGTCGCATGGTATCAATTGCATCATACAAAATACTTGCCTGATTGTCATCATTAGAACTGCATACAATGTCAGCTCCCTCATTGCCGATAACACCTTCGGTCAGTCCAAGACCGGAACATGTTTCCGATTTCGCATTTTTTCTTGCTATCAGCAAAACGATTTTCTGAAATCTATCCACATGCTGTTCCATGCCGAAACTATCTGTATAGGTTTCAGCCGCCATCTTGAAACTATAGACAACCTCGATAAAAGCTTTTTGCCAGAGCATTAACTTCATTGGCTTTCCATAGAATGGCGATTTTGTCAGCCTGATACAGTTTTCCATGAAGTCCATCCGCATTTCAGCGTCTTTCGTATCATAGATGTAGCGAGGGTCTTTTAAATCGGCAATTAAATTGTCAAGTTCTGTGATTAGCTCATTTCCGGCAATGATTTCACCTCTGCGGATAGCCTCACGGTATTCCAGAAGGTAGCAGCTCATTCTTTACGCCTCATTGTAGCAAGATATTCACGCAGCGGAGATTCTGCCATACTTTCGTTCCGTTCCAGTGTCCGGATCATGATTTTAATGCTGTTATTATACTGTTGAAGCATTTCCTTATATTGTTTCGCTGCTGAAGTTGGTTTCTGCTGTGCCGGGTTCTTAGGATTCACGGAAAGAAATGGATATTGTTTCAACTCTGCAAGCTGTTTTTCCAAAAAGACAATTTCCTGTACCAATTTCTGAAAAACAACAGCCAAAGCGTCCATTCCAGTATCAGCAAGCAGTTTCATCAGCTCTGTTTCTCTAGCCATGTCTAACCTCTCCCAGATTTTAGAAAAGTTTTTCAAAAATCTCAAAAAATCGCTTTCTGTGAATTTCTACACCCCTTTTTCCAATCACTCAGGAAAAAATTTTTTAGGGATGTAGGGGGGTGTATTTGGCGAACCAATTCTCCACGAAATCAATCCATTCAGGATTTTTCAGCTTTGCACGTTCCAAACAGATTTCTTTCGGTGTGTCAATGAAAATCATTTTTGCATTTAAACTATCTGCAAGACGTTCCCGTTCACCTTGCAACGGATAGCCGCCAATCACATAGGCGTTGTGCCATTTGCCACGCCTTACCCGAATCATATCCAGCAGACAGTCACGAACTGCAAAGACAT
>CAMWOX010000241.1 GCA_947175975.1 uncultured Ruminococcus sp. | reverse complement strand
CAGCAATTGATTCCGGTGTTGCAGGCATTCCCGAAAATCCGCTTGCCTGATATGGAAAAGAATCTGTTTCTGATTTCTCAACCCTGGGTCAGAATTGCCGGGACGGCTTTGTTTGTGGTTGCGTTGTTCTTTTTCATTCTGCCGATGTTTGTCGGAATCCGTCATGCAGGCTGTTATGCAGGAACAGTGATTTGTATTCTGGGAATTGTTTACTTTGCACTAAATTCTACTGTCTCAAAATTATTGCAGAATATCTGGAAAAATGGGTTTGGGCATGTAATTCTATGTGTTTTTTTAGGTATACTAGGATTAGGTGCAGTTCTGGCAATTGTATTTAGTTTTCTGATGATTCGTGCAGAATGTCACAAACCGAAAGAGGCAAATACAGTAGTGATTCTGGGATGTAAAGTCCGCAGGGATGGTGCGCCAACTTTGATGTTGAAAAAACGCCTTGACGCTGGGGCGGCTTATCTGGAACAGCATCCGGAAGTTTCTGTGATTGTCTGCGGCGGTCAGGGAAGTGACGAGATCATCAGTGAAGCCGAGTGCATGAAAAATTATCTGATCCAGGAAAAAAAGATCAATCCGGAAAGGATCTACCAGGAAGACAGATCAACTTCCACGCAGGAAAATTTTGAAAATGCCAAAGAAATCCTGAATGCTCATGAACTGGGATCACAGATTATTATTGTGACAGACGGTTATCATCAATACAGGGCATCCAGAATTGCAGATAGTTTAAATCTGGAATACACAGCAGTCTGTGCAAAAACTTCCTGGTATTTAGTGCCGTCCTACTGGGTGCGTGAATGGCTGGGAATCTGTTATCAGTTTGTGTTCGGATAATTTCCGGACACGAGCAGGAGTTAGCGATTGCTGATAAGGGGGCGTGCGAATCAAATTTATGAAACTATTATTGATTGCTGATGAAGAAAGCAAGTATCTTTGGGATTTTTACGAACCTGGAAAATTGGATGATCTGGATCTGATTATTTCCTGCGGCGATCTGAAACCGGAATATCTGGAATTTCTGGCAACATTTGCACATTGTCCGGTATTCTATGTGCATGGAAATCATGACACGGAATATCAGACAAAACCTCCCCGAGGCTGTACTTGTATTGATGATGCATTGATCTGTTATCAGGGGGTCAGAATATTGGGACTGGGCGGCTGTATGCAATATAATCCAGGTATCAGACCGCCGTTTCAGTGTACCGAACAACAGATGAAACATCGCATTTTGAAACAAAAATTTCATCTATGGCGAAATCATGGCTTTGATATTCTGGTGACACATGCTCCTGCAAAGGGATTACATGATTTACAGGATTTGCCGCATCATGGATTTTCCTGTTTTCGGGAGCTGTTGGATCGCTACCAGCCAAAATTATTCTGTCACGGACATGTACATCTGAATTATGGCAATTTGCCTCGTCAGGAAAATTATCATGAAACTGTAATTATTAATGCATATGAGAAATATCATTATGAATTTTGTTCATAATATATAAAAATCAGAAAATATTTTGCACAAAAATATCTTGCAGTAATTTCTGAAAAATCATTGACAAAAAAATAACAATGTGCTATAATAAATGCATAGCACTGGAAAATCAATATTTTCAGGAATCAGAAATCAAATTTATTTTTCAGAACAGGAGAGATATCATGGAAAATGAAAAGCTCGTTGACGGTGTGGAAAGCCTGAATGCAAAATTGCAGGAAATCCGTGCCGCACAGGCAAAGTTTGCCACGTATACACAAGAGCAGGTAGATGCTATTTTTAAGGCAGCTGCCTTGGCTGCCAATCATGCCAGGATTCCGCTTGCCAAAATGGCGGTGGAAGAGACAGGCATGGGCATTGTGGAAGACAAAGTCATCAAGAATAATTATGCTGCTGAGCATATTTATAATGCTTACCGGAATACGAAAACATGTGGTGTGATCGAAGAGGACAGACAATATGGCATTACTAAGATTGCTGAGCCGATCGGTGTCATTGCTGCTGTCATTCCGACAACGAATCCGACTTCTACGGCAATTTTTAAATCTTTGCTTGCACTCAAAACCAGAAACGGCATTATTTTCTCACCACATCCGAGAGCCAAGAGATGCACAATTGCCGCTGCTAAGATTGTTCTGGAGGCGGCTGTCAAAGCTGGCGCACCAGAGGGCATTATTGGCTGGATTGACATTCCTTCTCTGGAAATGACAAATATGGTCATGAAAGAAGCAGATATTATTCTGGCAACTGGTGGTCCTGGCATGGTGAAAGCTGCTTATTCTTCGGGTACACCTGCACTGGGTGTAGGAGCTGGTAATGCGTCTGCTGTGATTGATGATTCTGCGGATGTTCTGAACGCTGTCAATTCTATCCTGCATTCTAAGACTTTTGATAATGGCATGATCTGTGCAACAGAACAGACAATTATTGCACACAAAAACGTGTATGATGCTGTCAAGGCAGAGTTGATCCGCAGAGGTGCTTATTTCCTGAATCCGGAAGAAGCTGACAAGCTCCGGAATACAATGCTGATCAATGGTGCATTGAATGCCAAGATTGTAGGACAGAAACCGTATAAAATTGCACAGTTAGCTGGTTTCTCCGTTCCGGAAGATGTCAAAGTCCTGGTAGGTGAGGCAGATCGTACTGACGTAGATGAAGCATTTGCCCATGAGAAACTGACAACCATCCTGGGTATGTATCAGGCTGAGAGCTTTGAGGATGCAATGGACAAAGCAGAACAGCTCCTGTTCAATGCTGGCGGTCTGGGACATACGTCTTCTCTCTGGATTGATAATAATTCCAAAGAGGGCAGAGAGAAACTGCTGGCTTTCTCTGACAGATTGAAAACATGCCGTATTCTCGTGAATACACCGTCTTCCCTGGGTGGTATCGGTGATTTGTATAATTTCAAATTTGCACCATCTCTGACATTGGGATGCGGTTCTTGGGGAGTCAGATCGTACTGACGTAGATGAAGCATTTGCCCATGAGAAACTGACAA
>CAMWOX010000240.1 GCA_947175975.1 uncultured Ruminococcus sp. | reverse complement strand
GTACAACGATTGCAATCAACGGCGAAAGAATTTCTGTGAGTAACATACCCAAAGCCGAAGAAAACAGAATATTCGGCACGAGCCAACAAAGTGACATTCCAGGGATTGCAAGAAAATCAGTAGTTCCCTGCGGATAAAGTTTTACAATGCTGCATGTTGCTGTGATTGACAGTATCATGACAGGAATCAGAAGCATCACTATTAAGGCTGTATATCGTGTAAACAGAAGTCTCACAGAAGAAATATTTCTTGCATAGATCAGCTGTTCCATACGGGATTTGCGATCGGTATTTGCAAGTGCTGCCGCCACAAAAACAGGCAGGACAGCGACAATAATACCCATATAATCACAAAATAATCTTGCATAAGCACTTGTAATGTGATCTTTCTCCAGGATGGCATTATAATCGGCCATGGCATCTTCATAGGTTCTCGGTACACGGGAGAAATTCTCTACAATCTCATCATCAGAATACTTTGAGCCGCCGCCGATGATGCGATCTGCTTCTTGCATTCGTTCACGGAACTGTTCATATGTCAAAGTTTCTGGTATGTGAATTTCTGGAATTGTTGGTTCATGATAAACAGCAGTATATCCCCCGTTTTCGTCGGACTGCATGATTGTGCCGCCTTCGTCAAAATCTGAAAAGTTGTCAAGTGCCTGTTTGGAAATACCTGTAATTTCTGTGATAATCTCAGCAAGCGCCGTCTGTTTCTTTTCGGAAAGCTTTACCTGTTTGTAAAATCCCACAGGATAAGCAACATAGTACCCTCTGCAATATTCTATCACAAGACTTTCTGCTGCTGCCGGCATCAGAATTTCAGGGACTTCTTTTGCTACTGTGCCGTAATCTTCAAGTCCCTGTGCCGGGGGGAAAATCTTTTCTTCGCTTTCCACATGAAACTGCGTGAAATAGAATCCCAAAACTGCAATCACATAGATCAGAAATGTAAGGGAAAATAAAATTTTCCTGCATTCTTTGAGAAACAGCATTATTCATCACCTCCATGCAGTTCACAGCCGTTCCGGTACAGACAATACATGTATGCATCTTCACAATTTGGTTCATCCTGGACTGCACCCCGCAAATCCGGAATTGTATCAGAAATCATACGAACGGTAGTATATTCCGCCTGGATCAGCATGCCGGTTATGATATAATTTTTCTTGATCTGAGGAAGATATTTTTTAGGTACATTCGCGGTAAAAACTTTTCCCTTCGCCTCATGGAGCAGTTCCAAAACAGTACCCTGCCACAGAATTTTTCCATCATTCATAATGGCAATATTTTCACAGGATGCCTCAATATCTCCCACAATATGTGTGGACAGAATTACAATTCTTTGTTCGGCGGCATCCGTCAGGAGATTCCGGAAACGGATTCTTTCTTCCGGATCAAGTCCAGCGGTTGGTTCGTCTACAATCAAGACTTTTGGATCATGAAGAAGTGCTTGTGCAATGCCAAGCCTTCGTTTCATACCGCCGGATAATGCCTTGACTTTCTTGTGCTGATGTTCTTTCAGATTTACTTTCTTCAGCAACATATCAATGCGTTTTCTCCGGTCAGATTTTGTCATTCCAGAAAGCGTTCCCAGATAATCCATTGCTTCATAAACTGTCATATTGGGGTACATAGAAAATTCTTGCGGAAGATACCCTGTCATACAACGTATTTCCTTTGCATTCTCAATCGGAATACCACAGACAGTGATCACACCGTCTTGTTTCTGGTGCAGTGTGGCAAGTGTTTTCATCAGTGTAGTTTTGCCAGCTCCATTACGTCCCAACAGTCCGAACATGCCTTGTGGAATGGTCAGGCTGATGTTTTTCAGTGCATGTTTTCTTCCATAGAATTTGTTGACATGCTCAATTGTAATCATTTCCATTGCATCATATCCTTTTCTTAAAAAATAGTACAGGATTTCTCCTGTACTATGATTTTAGAATATCATTTTCAACTTTTTATCTACTTTTACAGAAAAATTTTGCTGTCACTTTTGCACCCATTGCCGTATTCCCAATTTGAAGCGTTCCACCGCATTTTTCACAGATAATCCGACAGATGTATAAACCCAGACCGAAGTGGGAACTGTTTTGCTCACCATCCCCACGATAAAAAGGCTCTGTTGCAAGCTGCAATGCCTCTTGTGTGAAACCGTTCCCATCGTTTTCCACAGAGAGCATGAAAAATTCTTCTGTGACTGAAATATCAATCAGAATTTTATTTTTTGTATATCTTACAGCATTGGACAGCAGATTCTCATATACTTCTGAGACGAGTTCTGCATCCAGAAAAACAGAACACATTTTTGCATCAAAATGCAGTGAGAAAGATTTATCCTGACAGAGATAGATTGCACTTGCCTGAACATTTTCCTTGAGCCTGTCTGTTGAAATTTCTTTCACATCTGGTACAATATCCTCCAGTTTTTGCAAGGCACTCATCTTGTATGTGTAATTTTCCAATCGATTGATCTGACTGCCCATCATAGATAAAATATTCTGTATTTTTTCTTCCGACACCTGACCAATATAATTCTGGAGAAAATCTGTATATCCCCTTAGAACTGTCAATGGTGTCCGCAGATCATGAGAAAATGCAGAATTTAAACGTTTCCGTTCTTCCAGAGAATGCCACATCTCACGGTTATTCTCATCAAGTGCCTGCCGCATATCATTAAATGCCTTGCAAAGTTGTCCTAATTCATTCTGTTTTTTGTATATAATCTCAAAATCAAGCTGATTTTCTGAAATTTTACTGGATGCATCCAGTAAAATTCCAATTGGCTTTTTTAGCTCCAGCCGATAAAAGATAATACCTGTCAATGCAACACAGGCAATCACCCATAACGGAATTAATATCATCTGTGCATTGCTGATGATAAAATAAATACATTGAGATTTTTTTTCAGCAAAAATTTTTTCATAAGTCGGCACACGCTCCATACTCATACTTCCATACTCATCAACTCTTATTTGATATTCATAACGATTTATCTCTGGAAGAGCTACCGAATCTGCCTGCAAATCCAAATA
>CAMWOX010000239.1 GCA_947175975.1 uncultured Ruminococcus sp. | reverse complement strand
CCCCTGACATCGTTTTTGATTGCATCGGATATCTTTTTTGCGGATCAATTTATAAATCATGTTTTTGGGCATGTCTGGCATCAGTTTGCCCAGAAATTTATCCAGACGCTGACCGGCATCATTTTCATGAATTATGATTTCATGTCGCATGGCGTAATTCCTCTCATTAAAAAATTTAAAAAATAAATCAGATCCATTATAGCATATTTTTTAAGATTTGTAAACAGGGTTTTTCTGTTTTCTATTGCATAATAGTAGTAAATAATTTTGATAAATTCGATAAACAGGAGTTGACGCTATGGCAGATCAAAACAAAAAAGCGGAAAATATTCATGCCGGACACAGAAAACGTATGCTTGAAAGTTATGCTATATCTGGAGCAGAACCTTTTCACGAGCATGAAATTCTGGAGATGCTGCTGTTTTTTTGTATTCGCAGAAGAGATACCAATGATATTGCCCATAATCTGCTGAAAGAATTTAAATCTTTGGTCGGGGTTGTTACTGCGGATCGAGAGCAGCTCATGCTGATTGATAATATTGGCGAGGTTTCTGCAACTTATTTGAATCTGATCGGCGAAGCTTTTAAATTTTGTCAGCGTCCGAATCCGAATGATACTGTGACGTTGGAAACTTATCAGGAACGGCGCAATTATTTTCTACATCAATTACAATATGAATCTGCGAAAGAGATTTTCATGGTGGCATGTCTAGATGATGCCATGCGTGTGAAGAAATGTTCCAGATTGCGTAAAGGCAGCTGTGACAAGGTGGAACTTGATCCGAGAATACTTGCACAGTACGTTCTTGCATCAAGCTGTTCCAATGTCATTATTGCACACAATCATCCTGTCGGTGAGGCAATTCCTTCATTGGAAGATATTCTCTCAACAAAGGATATCAAGAATACGATGCAGTCACTGGGTGTGGATCTGGTTGATCATATTGTTGTGGGCAACGGTATGGCATACTCCATGGCGGAACAGAACTGTATCTAGATAATTATTTCGGGATATTTTATGGCAAAGCGAGGAGTTATTTTATGAATTTTAAACTGCACGCTCCCTATGCACCGTCTGGTGATCAGCCTAAGGCAATCAGAGAGCTTACAGAGGGATTGAAATGCGGAAAAGAAATACAGACTTTGCTTGGTGTGACAGGTTCTGGAAAGACGTTTACAATTGCAAATGTAATTGCAAATTTCAATAAGCCTGCACTGGTACTTGCACACAATAAGATTCTTGCGGCACAGTTGTGTTCGGAATTGAAAGCGTTTTTTCCGGAGAATGCGGTGGAATATTTTGTCAGCTATTATGATTATTACCAGCCAGAGGCATATATTCCCAGTACAGACAGCTATATTGAGAAAGATTCAGCGATCAATGATGAAATTGATAAACTTCGTCATTCTGCAACTACGGCATTGGCAGAACGAAATGATGTCATTATTGTTTCGAGTGTGTCCTGTATTTATACACTGGGAAATCCGGAAAAATACAGAGCAATGACAGTTTCTGTGCGTGTCGGTATGGAAAAAAACATGACAGATCTTGCAAAAGAGCTTGTGAAAATTCAGTATGAACGGAATGATATTAATTTTACAAGAAATAAATTCCGGATACGTGGGGATGTCATGGAGATCTTCCCGGCACGGTCTACGGATACGGCGATCCGGGTAGAATTTTTCGGTGATGAGATCGACAGGATCAGTGAAGTGGATGTGCTGACAGGAAAAGTGAAATGTACTTTACAGCATGCGGCGATTTTTCCGGCATCACATTATGTAATCGGGGAAGACCAGGCACAGAGAGCTATTGCGGAAATTCAGGAGGAATTGAATCAGAGAGTTCAGTATTTTACAGAGCATCATCAGTTGATCGAGGCACAGCGAATTGCACAAAGAACAAATTATGATATAGAAATGCTCCAAGAAATCGGATTCTGTTCCGGAATTGAAAATTACTCCCGGATTCTTTCCGGACGTAAGGCGGGCAGTACACCGCTGACGCTTCTGGATCACTTTCCGGAAGATTTTCTTTTGGTAGTTGATGAGAGCCATGTGACAATTCCGCAGGTACGAGCCATGAGTGTGGGAGACAGAGCCAGAAAGCAGACACTTGTAGATTATGGATTCCGTCTGCCGAGTGCATTCGACAACAGACCACTTGTATTTTCAGAATTTGAACAGCATATCCGGCAGGCAATTTTTGTCAGTGCGACACCCGGCGAGTATGAACGTGAACATGCTGACCAGATTGTAGAACAGGTGATCCGTCCAACAGGATTAGTAGATCCTGAGATCAGCGTGCGTCCGATTGAGAATCAGATGGATGATTTGTTATCAGAAATTCACATGAGAACTGATAAACAGGAGCGTGTTCTTGTTACAACGCTGACAAAAGCCATGGCGGAGAATTTAACGGATTATCTGGAGCAGATGGGCATAAAAGTCCGTTATCTGCATCATGATATTGATACGATCAAGCGAATGGAAATCATCCGTGATCTGCGGCTCGGAAAATTTGACGTTCTTGTAGGAATTAATCTGCTCCGTGAGGGATTGGATCTTCCGGAAGTTTCACTTGTGGCAATTCTGGATGCCGATAAAGAGGGATTCCTAAGAAGTGAGACTTCCCTGATACAGACAATCGGACGTGCTGCAAGAAATGCCGACGGAAAAGTGATTATGTATGCTGATACGGTGACTGGTTCTATGGAACGTGCGATTCGAGAAACAGAACGCAGACGTGCTTTGCAGATCGCATATAACCAGGTACATGGTATTATTCCAAGGACAATCCGGAAAGATGTTCACGAAGTGATTGAAATTTCCAGCAAAGAAACTGTGGAAAATCAGAATGCTTATGAGAAACTTTCCCGTCAGGAACGTGAAGAACTGATCAAAAATTATACGGAGCAGATGAAAGAAGCTGCTAAGATGCTGGAATTTGAACATGCGGCATTCCTGCGTGATGAGATTGCCAAATTGAAAAAAGTCTAGTGTAGTAAGGGAGTATCGGATTTATGAGAAATGAGATCATAAT